>JAFATZ010000076.1 GCA_019243675.1 Ktedonobacteraceae bacterium
GCGATTTAAGCTCAGGGACTTCTCGCTGAAACCGTGTGAAGTATTCTATCACTTCATTGAGCGTAAAGATGCCAACGCTTCCTGAAGTAAAATCTAACGCAAGACTACGACGTGATAGCACGAGATCCTTGTAGCCGTCGACTAGCTCGATATAGCGCTTCTGTTGCTCTAATCCTGACCATATATCGTCTCTCCCGGCGATAACCCATCCCACATGCGAACCTGCGGCACCCATCGCTATGCGTAGATAGCGGTCTCCTTCGTCAATCTCTTCATAGGTGTCGAAGAAGAATAGAATCGGTTTACTTTTAGCAAAGCCAGCAAGATCCCGGCCTAATGCTAACCCTAAATGGACATGTGGCTCAAGATAATAGGTAAGGTTCTGATCAAGTTTGCCCCGAAGTTTGGTCCACAACTGCGTCCACTGAGACTCTGTGAAGGCAAGTCCCCGACTGATTCCCTCTTTGACTGCATCACTACGCAAAAATGGCCCTGCTGGGGGAAATAATGCTCCTAACCCTGTAGCCATTCCTTCGCTGATCAGCTTCGGTAACCAAGAAGAGAAGTGCTCATCCTGTTTGAGCGAGGTAAGCACCTGTTGGGCCTGCTCTCTAGCCTTGCGGACCTTCTGAACAGTTGTTTTATACTCTTTGAAATCATCCTCTCTTCCAAGGCTCGAACGCAGGCGTTCTCGCAGCAGATCGAAATATAGTAGTGGATCCAGGTGGGAACCAGGAGGTAGATTGAAGAGACGGCGGTGCTCGTCGCCAATGACGAACTCCCAGTCGATGGGATGTGCAGGAATGGTATAGCGTGGAAGTTGGGCCAAAGCCATCTGATGGAAACGCTGCAAGAGCGTGGTTTTTCCAATACCACCTTGACCAAAAAGAAAGACAGCAAATCCAGGAATGCGCTGATGCGGAGAAGGAGGTCCATTGAGCGCCTCACTATTGCCTGAGGAGAGATCAGATTGCCACTGACTCAGGAGCTTGCGAAAGAGTTCCATTTCTTGGATACGACCAATGAAAATCTTATCAGGAGGAAGAGAACTGGCCGATTCCGTGTGTTCCATAGAACGGTCCCTTCTAACAGGGCTAGCCTATACTAGCAATATCCATCAGGGGGGCATGTTCACAAGAAACCCACTATATAAATGGAACAGAATAGAAAACTCTTCTATAAATTGATGCTCTTCTTGCAAAAAAGCCTCCTTGCTAAGAGTATAGCTCATACACGGACAAACCACAAGAGGAGGTTGCCTTAGGGGCGTCCGTCAAGTTTTTGCAACTGACTTTGGCTTACCACATCTCCTGCCACCGCTCATCAGACTCCATTGTGCAACGCTAGCAATGGAGTCTTGTGAGCGTTGATAGCAAAGGATTACGGGCGTGCGGTGAGGCGCTGTGGCGAGGCGCTGTGATGGTGCCGCAGATAGTGTCCCGTGAGAGAATGGGTATCACTGAGCAGTTGGGCGACTGTGCCTTCAAAGACGATCTGGCCGCCATTGTGTCCGGCCCCAGGCCCCAGCTCAATGATCCAATCGGCGCGGGCGATGATGGCGAGATTATGCTCTATCACGATGACCGTGCTTCCATTGTCCACAAGCCGATCGAGCAGGGCGATGAGATTGTCAACATCATGCATGTGCAGGCCCGCCGTTGGCTCATCGAACACATAGATCTGAGCCGTGTTGCCAAGCTCAATGGCAAGCTTGAGTCGTTGCCGTTCGCCACCGGAGAGGGTGCTGAGTGGCTGCCAGAGCGTGATGTAGCCCAAGCCAACATCGTTGAGGGCTGTCAGCATCTTTGTCAGAGAGGGGTCAGTGAAGAACTCTTTCGCTTCAACGACCGACATCTCCAGTACATCGCTGATCGACTTGCCGCGCAGTGTGTACGCGAGCACTTCATTCGTAAAGCGCTTGCCGCCGCACGCTTCGCAGGTGCTGATCATCGGGTCCATAAATGCTAGATCGGTATAGATCAGTCCCAACCCCTGACATTCAGGGCAGGCACCCTTCGAGTTTGCACTGAAGAGAGACGCACTTACCCTGTTTTCTGTGGCGAAGTGCTTGCGAATCACATCCAGCATCCCGGTATAGGTCGCCAGATTTGAGCGTTTCGATCCGCGTATCACGCCCTGATCAATAGCGACGACCTGTGGATAGCGCTGTGGCAGAACTTCTTGAATCAGCGAACTCTTGCCTGAGCCAGCAACTCCGGTCACCACGGTCAGCACTCCTTTGGGAAGGCTGACACTCACATCGTGAAGGTTGTGCAGAGTGGCGTGTTCGATGGCGAGCGTACTCGTCGAGCTCCTGGGGTTTGTCTTGATCGGTTGGTAATTGTTCAGATGCTTGCCAGTGAGCGTATCCGCCGCCTGAAGGCCAGCGAGATCCCCCTCATAGACGATCTCCCCACCGTACCGACCCGCGCCCGGTCCCATATCAACGATATGGTCAGCGATGGCGATGATTGCCGGATCGTGTTCGACCACCAGCACACTGTTGCCCTTGTCTCGCAGTTGCTGCAACAACTCATTGAGTCGATGGACATCGTGAGGATGCAGACCTGCGCTCGGTTCGTCGAACACATAGGTCATATCGGTCAGACTGGAGCCAAGGTGTCGCACCATTTTCACTCGCTGGGATTCGCCACCGGACAGGGTAGAAGTTTCTCGGTTAAGGCTGAGATAGCCCAGGCCGATATCAACTAGGCTGTCCAGCCGCGCTACGAGAGTAGAAACCAGTGGCGCAAAGGTTGGCTCGTCGATGGCGCGAATAAACTTCACCAACTCGCTGACTTCCATTGCCGCGCACTCGGCAATGTTCTTGCCCTTGATCAGGCAACTCAGGGCTGCTTGGTTGAGCCGCGTGCCCTGGCAGACGGCGCAGGGAGCGTAGGTAACAATCTTTTCAAGAGCCGTGCGCAAGTGTGAGGCCATCTGGTCGGTGTTCTTTGATAGGTAGAGCCGCTTGAACTTGGGAATCAGTCCCTCATAGGTCGCGTTCACGGTACCAGCCGCGCTCGTTAGCTTGACCTTGGCGTCGGTCCCGTCGACAAGCTTATCCCACTCGTCAGCGGTATAGTCCCGCAGCTTTTTGTCGGTATCGAAGAAACCTGAGCAGGCAAAAATGTTCCAGGGCCAAGAGCCGACAGCGAAGGTTGGGAACTGGATGGCTCCCTCGTTGAGGGATTTCTCCCGATCAATGAGCACATTGAGGTCCAGAGTCGAAACCTGTCCCAATCCCTCACACGCGAGACACATCCCCTGCGGGGCATTGAAGGAGAACATCTGAGCCTGCCCAATGAATGGATGGCCAAGACGCGCATACAGGCGGCGCAGTACTGCGTAGATATCGGTCACCGTGCCAGCAGTGGAGCGTGAATTGCCCCCAAGGGGTTTCTGGTCGATGACGATAGTCGCCGAGAGATTATGCAGCGCGTCAGCATCTGGTTGAGCATAACGAGGAAGAAAATTTTGAATGAAGACCGTAAAGGTCTCATTGAGCAGACGCTGAGATTCAGCGGCAATGGTGTCGAAGACGAGTGAGGACTTGCCGGAGCCAGAAACACCGGTAAAGACGGTCAGTTTTCGCTTCGGAACGTTCAGCGATATGCCCTTCAGGTTGTTCTCACGTGCATTCCTTACTTCGATAAATCCGTGCATGTTCATTTTTTCTCCTTCATTCGTGAGTGGAAGAATATATTCATTGTTGCTTTCAGCTAGCAGAACGCTAAAATTTTTCATGCATGCGTTGTGGATCAAGTTGGCCAAGGCTTTTTTCCGGATCGCATCTCTACTGTACAACACAAATGCAAGTGTAGAGGGTTAAGTATCAGAGAGAGCGTATATATGAATTAGTAAAGGGCCTGTTCAGGCTCAATTTCCTTGGTTTGTTGTGATATAAAGAAGGTCGGAAGTCTCTCGTAGCACTTAGAGGTTTCACATGACACTTCACGGTTATTTGCGCACTAGCGATCTGGCCCAGGCTGGACAGATAAGCGTTCAGCAGGTGCGCAACTATGAAGCCCTGGGCCTGTTGCCGTCGGTTGAACGGAGCAAAAGCGGCTATCGTCTCTACACACCGCAACATCTTGCCGCGCTCAAAACTGCCCAGAGTATGGTCGCTGGCTACGGCTGGCAACGGGCACCGACAATCATGCAGGCGCTGCATAGGGGCGAATTGTCAGCCGCGCTAGCCCTGATAGACGCACGCCACGCCGAGCTTGCCAGTAAACGCCTCCAGGTTGAGCAGACACTGGCGGCTTTACAAGCATTGGTCTTGCAATCGGCTGCTGTGCCCAGTGTGCTCCATGCTCAACGGCTTCGGGTGGGAGAAGCGGCCAGACAGGTGGGCGTGCGCGTCTCGGCCGTGCATTTCTGGGAGCAGCAGGGGCTGTTACATCCGCTCCGTGATCAGAGCAACCACTACCGCCTCTATGACGAGCAGCAGATGCGCCGACTGCGCGTGGTGGTTCTGCTCAGAGACACTGGCTACGACTTCAACGTCATCCTGCCAGTGCTCGAAGAACTGGAGGCGGGGCGGCCAGAAAAAGCCATCGTGGCAGTTGAGAAGAGGCGCGAAGAACTGACGCGAACAAGCTGGATGTGCATTGAAGCATTGGCCCTGTTCCAGCGCTACGTGCGCGAGTTTTGCACGCAGCTTCTCTGATCCCTCATATGTATTCTGTGAGAGCTACCTGTACAAGGTTTCATTTAACTAGAACCCAATAAGATCGTCTATCGTACTATAAAGCATATGACACCAAAGTGACTAGTCCTTGCAGTCGCCATGCAACACCTACAAAAGAGGCATCACCAATGACAACTACGAAGTATAGCTTTGAACACTACCTCAACATGCGCAAAGCATATGACCCAAGCTTCTCACCAGATGGACAGCAATTGAGCTTTCTTACGGATATTACGGGAGTTGCCGAGGTATGGAGCGTCCCCGTAGACACACGTGCGCCACATCCTCTCTGGCCAGAGCAGCTCACGTTCCGTGGTGAGCGTATCACCAACGCCGTCTGTTCACCTACGGCCCGCACGCTGCTCGTCTCGGGCGACATAGGGGGCAATGAGCACACACAACTGTACGAACTGAGCACGGGTGATTCTACTCTTTCGCCTCTGACGGAGCAGGCACGGGTAATATATAGCTTTGGTGGCTGGTCACCCGATGGAAAACGCATCACCTATAGCAGTAATGAGCGTGACGTGCGTTACTTTGATGTCTATGAGCGAGATATGCATAGCGGCCAAGTGAGCAGGCTACTGACACATGATAGTGCCAATTATGCATATCGCTACTCCCCGGATGGGCAACACATTCTGGTGTCGCGTCACGTATCGAACATTCGTAACCAACTGCTATTGCTGGATACTACGACGAACGATGTACGTATGCTCACACCGGAGGACGATGGAGGCTCAGCTTGGTACGAGTGTGTTAGATGGTCGGCGGACAGGCGTGGTCTCTATCTGCTCACTAATCGTGAGCGCCAGTTCTTCTCTCTGGCCTATCTCGATTTGGCTAGCAATGAGCTGTCCTATCTGTATGAGACCACCTGGGATGTGGAGAGGCTCGCTGTCTCACACGATGGTACACGGATGGCCTTGGTAACGAATGAGGACGGCTATTCGCTGTTAGCACTCTTTGACGTGTCAGAGGGATGGCAGGCTCGAAAGCCGATGATGACTCCAACGCTGCCCAACGGTGTGATATATGGACTTACTTGGTCGCAGGATGGCACGAAGCTTGCTATCACGTTTCAGGCTGCCGACGATACACTTGATATCTGGGTGTGGGATAGCGAGAACGGCATCGTATGGCGTGCGACGCGTAGCTCATTGGCAGGCATTCCTCCTGCATCGTTTGCGACGCCTTCGCTGATACGCTACCCAACATTTGATGGCCGTGAAATTCCCGCTTTTCTGTACTTGCCGTGTGGCGAACAGCGCGCCTTGCCTGTAGTCATAGACGTGCATGGTGGCCCAGAGGGTCAAGCCCGGCCTCTGTTCAGTCCCGTCACGCAGTATCTGGTGGCGTGTGGCTATGCTGTCCTGGTGCCCAATGTGCGCGGCAGCACGGGCTACGGCTACGAGTATCAGAGCTTGGACGACGTGTACTTGCGCATGGACTCCGTCAAAGACCTGCAGTACGCGACCTTATGGCTGTGCGAGAGCGGCATAGCTGACGCGCAACGCATTGCTGTGATGGGCGCAAGCTATGGCGGCTTTATGGTACTTGCTGCCCTTACCACCTATCCCGACCTCTGGGCGGCTGGTGTAGATATCGTTGGCATCTCCAACTTCGTGACCTTCCTGGAGAATACGGGGCCTTGGCGTCGCACCTTGCGTGAGTTCGAATATGGTAGCTTGGAGCATGACCGCGAGTTTCTGCAGCACATCTCTCCCCTTCACTACGCAGACCGCATTACTGCCCCCTTGTTTGTTGTACATGGTGCAAACGATCCCCGCGTTCCCGTTGGGGAGGCAGAGCAAATCGTGAATGCCCTACGTGAGAGAGGGGTGCCTGTACAATATCTACGCTTTGAGGACGAAGGGCATGGCATAGCCAAACGCACCAATCGCCTCACCACCTACCCCGCCATCGCACGCTTCCTTGACAAGCATTTAGGGCGACCTTGACGAGAGGGAAAAGGATTTCCCTAGGCTGCCCTCTTCCCTCGATCCTCCCCAAGGCTACGTCTGACCTCCAAAGCACGCATAATTGCATCGCGTGTCAAGATGCCAACAAGTCTTCCATCTTGCACAACGGGTAATTGATTCACATCCTGTCCTGTCATCAAAGGGAGAGCTTCTCTCAAACTTTGTTGTGGTGCCACAGTATGCAGACGTTGCGTTGGTATCATGGTCAGACCAACTGGCGTCTGCGGCCATTGCTCACGCGGCACGTGGCGAATATCGCTCAGGGTAATGAGACCAGCTAATTGATCGCCCTGCATCACGAGGGCAGAGCGTAGCCCTTGCGGCAGGAAGTACTCATCAACCAATCTTTGTAGTGAGATATTGGCGGGAACTGTCATTGGGTTGGGATTCATGACCTGTGCGACAGTCACACCCCTAAACGCCGTTTCAAGGGTTGCCTGCGTACGAGCAGATTGTGCAGCATTTAACAAGAACCAGCCAATAAAGCCAAACCAGATACCGTCAAAAGGATCGTGTGAGAAGAAGAATAACCAAATGCCTGTGAAAATGAAAAGGTAGGCGATTACCTGACCGACGATGGTGGCTACCTGCGTTGCGCGGTAGGCGTTGCCCGTTATTTTCCACACAATTGAGCGCAAGACGCGTCCACCGTCAAGCGGGAAACCCGGCAGCAGGTTGAAGATGCCAAGCAGAATATTTGTCACTGCCAGGTATCCGAGGATAGGCTGAGCAACCGAATGAGTTCCTCTTAGCAGGAACAATGCGCCATAGCACAACCCGCCAATAACCAGACTTAGTAGAGGGCCAACAAAAGCCATCAAAAACTCTGTCTCTGCTGAATGTGGTTCCTGTTCAATATTGCTCACACCGCCAAAGATGAAAAGTGTAATGTTTTTGACGGGCAATCCGCGAGCGCGAGCAACGAACGAGTGAGCTAGTTCGTGCAGCAGCACCGAGACAAACAGCAGAAGTGTAGAAATTAAACCCAGTAGTAGATATGTTGAGGACGAATATCCTGGATACAATGAAGGAAACCAACCAGTGGCCAGCGAGAAAGTAAGAAACACAAGAATAATAAACCAGCTTACATGAATAAAGATATCAATTCCGGCAATGCTACCGATGCGAAATGAACCGGACATGCTAGTGACTCCTTTACATCAGGTTCTATAGCTAGATAAACGTCTTCACCCCTTATAGTAATTACGGGCGTCACTCTCCATTTAGAGACAATCAAGAGATGTGATGGCACCACCTTTCTTCATTGTAACCTCTTCTACTAGACAGAAACATCCTGATATGGCATAATCAGCGTATCATATATATAGGAGTTTTCTCATAGCCTAATTGGTGTAGGATGAAGCTCCTAGAAACGGTTTGCTACAGCGTTAGTATAAGAAGAAAGTACCAAATGTGCCCATTTTTATGCTAGAGGCTGTAGACTATCTCTGGTGTCCATCGACGCAACACCTGTTCCCTTAACTATTCATTCTCTCGGCATCTTTTCTGCTTGTATCAGCAGGAGATAGCGTAGTGACATTTGGTGGATGTAATACTTCTCATAGAGAACACATGTAACAAATGCCACTCATTCCCAATCATAACAAGACCTATGAAAGGACTAGCAGGTGCAGTAATGGACGACACAGGGAGCCGCCGAGGTAAGTTGGAAGCATATGAACGGTGGCAAAAATCATTGAAGAATTACAGACACATGTTTTGGAAGTTTCTTACGACACAGAGAGGTGTACTCTTTACGGGTGTTTTGCTTCTCTTGCTGGTAGTGTTGCTCTTTGGTATCGCTAGTCAGTTGCGACCTCCTGCTGTGAGCAGTGCTCCTAGCGGAATGACAGCAATTGACTACAGCACATTGGTAAGACAGGTGCGCGATGGCAATGTGGTGGCCGTTATTCTTCAGCACGATGAAATCGACGGCTTGTTAAGAACACCTCTGACACAGAGCAGTGATACACCTTCTACGAATGGAAAGGCTGCCAACAACGGTGTAGACTATGCAAGCTGGATGGCACAAGTGCGTGCAAACAGTCCCACGTGGACAAAGCTTTCCGCGGTCTCGGTCATAGACCCGGCACGTGCAGTTTTTACCCGTCTGCCTAGAGGTGGCGATACGCAACTTCTCGCGTTACTTCTGAGCAAAGGAGTAACAGTTACAGCACTTTCCCCTACTACTAATCCTCTATGGGCAGATGTGCTGGTGGCGTGTGTCTCTGTTCTGTTTGCACTGCTGCTCCTGCTTGGATTGCTCATGTCACGCCACAATACTCATCCAATACGCTCTGTTGGTGATCGTGCTACCCAGATGGGTAGGAGTCGGGCACGTCGATTTGTACGTGCTAAAAAGGCACCTTTAACCAAATTAGCAGCTCCTGGCATGGGTCAAATGGCAAAGCCTGCTTCATCTCGTGTGAGTTTAGAACCACCTGTAACGTTTGCCGATGTGGCAGGGATTGATGAAGTTCGTGTCGAGCTAGAGGAGATTGTACAATTTCTCTGCAATGCAGAACGCTTCACACGCATGGGGGCGCGTATTCCGCGTGGTGTCTTGCTGGTCGGTCCTCCAGGAACTGGCAAGACATTATTGGCCAAGGCCGTGGCTGGGGAGGCTGATGTCCCTTTCTTCAGCATGAGTGGCTCCGAGTTCGTGGAGATGTTCGTTGGCGTGGGTGCTAGTCGTGTACGTGACCTGTTTAAGCAGGCACGCCATTCGGCTCCATGCGTTGTTTTTATCGATGAGATTGACGCGGTGGGTCGTAAGCGTTCGGCGCAGGCAACCCGCAACGACGAATGGGAGCAAACACTCAACCAATTGCTCGTCGAACTTGATGGCTTTGATACGCGCCATGCAGTGGTGGTACTGGCAGCCACGAACAGAGTTGATATGCTGGATAAAGCCTTGCTACGACCTGGTCGTTTTGACCGTCGTATCACTGTTTCTCTGCCAGACCGTGCTGGGCGCGAAGCTATTCTCAGAGTACATACACGCCGTAGCCCCTTGCACGAAGGTGTGAGCCTAGAACGCCTGGCACGGCTGAGTATAGGCATGAGTGGAGCTGACCTAGCCAATTTGGTGAACGAAGCTGCCTTGTGCGCCGCACGCCAGAACTTGCAGCACATCTCCCACGAATGCTTTGAGGATGCGCTTGTGCGCGTACAACTGGGTGCCCTGCGTCCCTTGGTGCTCAGTGAGAGGGAGCGGCGCATTATCGCCCACCACGAAGCGGGTCATGCCTTGGTCGCACACTACCTACCAGAAGCCGACACAGTACACCGCGTCACCATCCTACCACGCGGTCAGAGCCTGGGTGTCACCCAATTGAGTGCAGAGGAAGACCGCTACAACTACAGCCGCCAGATGTTGATGGCGCGTATTGCTGTAGGCTTGGGCGGTCGTGTTGCCGAAGAATTGACCTTTGGACTCGATCAGATCACCACTGGCGCAGAGAATGATCTGCAGGTGGTTACCGACCTTGCCCGTCGTATGGTGACACGCTGGGGCATGAGCGAGCGGTTGGGTCTGGTGTTTGCCGACGGCCCCGATGCGGGTAA
>JAFATZ010000131.1 GCA_019243675.1 Ktedonobacteraceae bacterium
AAGTGTCAGCAGGCCAAGGATGATCGGAGAGACCATAGCCGAGCATGTCGATAGCATAGACTGCACGTCCGAGACCTGCCAACTGAGGCATGATGTTCTCCCAGGAGAATGCACCAGCAGGAATATCGTGTAACAGGACGATAGCACCGTCTGTTCCGTGCTCAGCCCCTTGGAGGAGATAACTGAGTGTGTAGTGAATGACATGGGCGCTACGCCGCTCAGGGGCGTTGACTATATTCGATGTGTTGCTTGCCATAAATGGGATCCTCGCTTTGTTCTGCTAACTTACCCTATGCTTTGGCGTACAGACTCTGGACGTTGTAGAAGGCGCTAAAGCCAGCGTAGCGGGCCGTTTGTTCTCCAAGTTCATCTTCGATGGTCAGGAGGCGGTTATATTTGGCAACGCGCTCACTGCGTGCTGGTGCGCCCGTCTTGATCTGTCCGGCGTTTGTGGCAACTACCAGGTCTGCTATGGTGGTATCCTCGGTCTCACCAGAGCGATGGGAGACGACAGCGGTGAATGATGCACGCTTCGCCATCTCAATAGCGTCCATGGTCTCGGTTAACGTGCCAATCTGGTTGAGCTTTATCAGAATTGAATTCGCCGCATGTTCAGTAATACCACGTTTGAGACGGGTGGTATTGGTGACAAACAGGTCATCGCCCACCAGTTGGATGCGCTTGCCCAGGCGCTCACACAGATAAGCCCAGCCTTCCCAGTCGTCCTCGGCTAGGCCATCCTCGATGGTGATAATGGGATACTCGCTGATCCACTGCTCGTAGAGAGTGACCATTTCGCGCGAAGTGAGGGTACGGCCCTCACGAGCTAGCTCGTACTTACCATTGACATAAAATTCAGTTGCAGCGGGGTCCATGCCGAGAAAGATATCAACACCGGGGGTATAGCCCGCGCTTTCGATGGCTGCGACGATAACCTCCAATGCCTCGCGATTTGAGCTGAGTGAGGGAGCGAAGCCACCTTCATCGCCAACATTCGTATTAAGCTTGCGACCATGTAAAACCTTCTTGAGGCCCTGATAGACCTCTGCACCCATGCGCAATGCTTCGCGAAAGGTACGAGCACCAACTGGGAGGACCATATATTCCTGCATATCGGTCGAATTGTCAGCATGTTTACCGCCGTTCAAGATATTCATCATGGGAACGGGAAGCGTGCGTGCTGCAACGCCACCTAAGTAGCGGTAGAGTGGCTGGTGTTGAGAGTTGGCCGCCGCTTTTGCCACTGAGAGAGAGACACCGAGCAGAGCGTTTGCGCCCAGCTTGCCTTTGTCAGATGTGCCGTCAAGCTCAATCATCAGTGTATCCAACATGGTCTGATCAGTGGCATCAAGCCCGACGAGTGCATTACAAATCAGGCCATTCACATTGCTAACAGCTTTGAGCACCCCTTTTCCACCATAGCGCCCCTTCTCACCGTCGCGTAACTCCACTGCCTCATGTGCCCCTGTCGATGCTCCAGAGGGAACCGCCGCTATACCCTGAACTCCGCCCTTCAAGAATACCTCAACCTGCACAGTAGGATTACCACGCGAATCAAGAATTTCTCGTGCTATAACCTTTTCAATAGTCATGCTGTATTTATCTTTCCCTATCGGCATCGACAAAAGTTGACGTCGAGCGACGAATGAGCGAGTTACGGGGAGTCAAGCCACTTGCAGTAGCGCCACGTAGTGTACCACTGCCACCGAAGCGTCCAAGAGACGATGGCGCTGTTTGTGTGTCTGGTGTTACAGGCGAAGGCTCTGCGGATATTTGTACAAGCTCTAGACCTTGGCGTAGTGTCATCATATCGCGCATAAAGCAAGCCACAGCAGAAGCTGCTGAACCCTTTTCTCTTGACGTTTCAAAGCGTGTGGAGGTTGCTTCGCCTGCCAACTGTGCAGCACGCGCCATGGGATCAGAGGTTTGAGCAGCGTAAACATCCTTGAAGATATCATCCCAGCTACTCCAACGGCCCCGTAGCGGTTTCCAACCTAGTTGGCTGTCGCTGACAGTACGCCACTTCTCCTCTGTGAATTGTATCCAATCGTCAAGCAGGCGTGCGTAGACTGCCAATTGCTGGCGCAGACGCTCTTCCTCGGCGGAGGGACGCTGTGGAAAGCCTTGTGGGAGTGGGTTGGCACCTTGAGGATTACCAAAGCCATTAGGTCCCCTGTTCTGGAAGCCAGCCATGGTTTGATCCATATTTGGCGGCATTGCGCCAGTCTGCCCTTGTCCAGTGAACTGGGCAGGGTTGCTCAAGGAGACCATGCCTGAATTGGCAAGCGAGACAAAATCTGGAGCCATCTGGCCATTGGGAAGCCCGAGCAGAGGAATTTCCGCACCCGCTGGCAGTTCGCCAATGATATGAATACCGCTGGCACTGAGAACGGGACTCATAACAGTTGTTCCATCTTGAAGCACCACACTCTCAGTGAACGAGGGGAGACCACCGATGACAATCTCTTCATGCCCAATTGCATCTAGGATGCGCCAGGCGAGCCGAGGATTCTTTATGGCCCACCACAAGCGGCGAGAGATAAATGTTGAGGCAAAGGCAAAGTTTACAACCAACCAGACGACACCGCGCACCGCCAACCAATTTACGAACGCAATACCAATAATCCAGTACCACGCATCATGCTGCCCCGCTTCTTCAATGAACGTGAGCACGGCTGCAACGGTGAGGCTTGGATCGCGTAGTGGATTGATAAAATCTAAAACTCGCCAGAGCCATTTCTTCCAGCCTATCTTTTCTTCCAAATATGCGCTCCTCTCAATTCCGCTGCTGCCTAGAAAGAATGTTACTGTCTGGTTTTTTACCAGGTAATTCTAGCATGCAATCCACACATGCGCAAGTTCTCTCCCCCCTCAGCAGGACATTCCCATTCTGCTGATACGTGCCAAACCCACGCACCAACACTCCTTCTCCCGTTTTGTGGGTGAGGCTGGGCAACTAGCTGATACTCTTTTCCTCATACTTAAGAGACGTATGTTAGGAAATGACGAAGGAGAAGGCGGTACTTTGGTACCTCTCCAGTTGTCTACAGCCTTTCTTTAACCAATCAAACCTACTATGAGACGAAAAAAGAGAGGGAAACGTGTTATAGGGGAACGCTTTATCGTCGAGTTGCTAGCGATAGCATATGAATATGTCTCTCTGTGCTCTCGATTCTTGCATGTTACGACGTTTTAAGGAACTTTGCAGCCTGTAATGTGGTAATATAAGAAAGGGTGTTTTGTGTCCAAGTCGTATAAGACCATTTTACTCCTACTACTGTTACTACAATAAAAGCTCTTTAAGTGCAACGTTGCACCTATACATGGTCGTACTGACAAGAACAGGGAACACCTGTCAGAAAGGACAAATACATGCGTATGCGGATGACGATGACTGTAACGCCACCGCAATTGATGCATGCCCATCGTCTCATCATTGCCTCTAATCGCGGTCCTGTTGAATACCAGTTAAGTCAAGATAATAAGCTCAAGCCGCGCCGTGGTAGCGGAGGGATGATTACTGCTCTTATAGACGCAAGTAATCGTATGGATATGACTTGGGTGGCAATGGCGATGACAAAGGGTGACCGTATGGCGATAAAAGAAGCACAACAACATGATGGTCTTTTGCCTCTTCCACGAGGTCAGAAGATGCAACTGCGCTATGTCGCCATTTCTAAGTCTGCCTACCGCAAGCACTATGAGAAAATCAGTAGTCAACTACTGTGGTTCCTACAACACTACATGCACGACCCTCTTGAGGAGTCTGCGTTTACACGCCGTCTGCAGGACGCCTGGACAAATGGCTACTGTGTAGCAAACAAAGCTATTGCAGATGCCGTATGTGAAGAGATTGAGCGCGACACTCTACCACCTGTAGTGATGCTGCACGACTATCATCTTTATCTAACAGCAGGTCTTATTCGCCAACGTTATCCGTTGGTCATCATACAACAGTTCATCCACATTCCCTGGCCCGATGTGCGCTGTTGGCACTTTTTGCCGAGCAACATTGCCCAAGCCATTTACAAAGGTCTAGTCGGCAATGACATTGTTGGTTTCCAGACAGAGCGCGATGCACGTAACTTCCTAGAGGGAGCAGAGACACTGCTTGAAGGAGCCGTTGTCGACTTCAAGAAGGGAGAAGTCTGCTGGCAAGGCCATTGTACGCAAGCACGAGCTTATCCCATTTCTATCTCTGTCACACAGGAGCGTCGTGTGGTCAATAGCGCTGCAGGTAAGAGGGCAGCAGAGAACATTCACTCTTCGCTGAGCGAATACACAATCATGCGTGTTGACCGTATCGAACCGACTAAGAATATCATTCGTGGCTTCCAAGCTTATGAACTGATGCTCAAAGAGCACCCTGAACTACACGGTAAGGTCAAATTTCTAGCCTTTCTTGTACCATCACGACAGACCGTGCCCATTTATCGACGCTACAATGCTGAGGTAATGAATCTGGTTGACGAGATCAATAAAAAATATGGTACCGAGACATGGAAACCTATTCATGCATTCTATGGCAATGATCGCAGGCGAGCATTGGCAGCTATGCAGTTCTATGATGTGCTGCTTGTCAATCCAATTATCGATGGCATGAACCTGGTGGCCAAAGAGGGTCCAGTCGTTAACCAGTGCAATGGTGTGCTTGTACTCTCGCGTACAGTCGGAGCATTCCAACAACTGGAAGAGGGATCAATTCCCATATCACCTACAGATATCGTTGAAACAGCCGGAGGCTTGTACAAAGGGCTTACTATGCCGCAAGAGGAGCGAAGGCAAAAAGCAACACTGGCATGCGAGGCAGTGAAGAGCAGCGACCTCAATATCTGGCTAACGCGACAGATAGACGACATTAACGAACTAGTTGCTCGCGCATATCCTCCTGTTCCCATACTGATCCCAACGGCATTGACTAGCGAAGATAAGGCCGCCGCAAAGCATCTATACGTCCCGCTTCGCGCCAGCGACTCCTCTCTCCATCCCTATAAGAGTCGGCGTGGTGTCGTATCTTCTGCTCTGCCAACTGCTCGTGCATCAGGAGACCGCCAACGATAGCTGCCACCTGAGCAGGAGCAAGGCCGGTTTGCATAGCAGGGAATTCACCGCTATCCTGCTGACGTGTCTCCCATTCCTCGGCAATAAAGTCGGTGGAGATGTCACCAGCAATGAAGCGTGGGTGCTCCATTAGCCAACGAGCAAAGGGCAGCGTCGTACGCACGCCAATGATCTGATACTCAGCTAATGCACGCCGTAGGCGTGCAATGGCTTGAGTACGATTATGGCCCCAGACAATGAGTTTGGACAGCAGTGGATCATAGAAGAGTGGCACTTGTAGTCCTGGGAAGAGGCTGCTATCGACGCGTACCCCCGGCCCCGTTGGCTCTTGCAAGAGTCGCACCGTTCCTGTTGCAGGCAAGAAACGGTTCTCCGGATCTTCTGCTGAGATACGACATTCGATGGCAACGCCACGTAGCTCGACCTGCTCTTGTGTGAAGGAGAGAGGCAGGCCAGCGGCAACGCGCAGTTGCTCCTGTACAAGATCAATACCCGTCACCCATTCGGTTACCGGATGCTCAACCTGGATGCGTGCGTTTACTTCTAGAAAATAGTAATTGCGGTCTGGCCCAACCAGAAATTCGGCGGTGCCAGCATTGATATAGCCAATAGAGCGTATCAAGTTTACCGTTGCCGCAGTCATGTGTGCGCGCAGTTGCTCGGTCATAATGGGGGAAGGCGACTCTTCGATCAACTTCTGATGACGGCGTTGAATGCTGCACTCACGTTCGCCCAGGTGTACCACATTACCATGTGTGTCAGCGATGAACTGTACCTCAATATGGCGCGCGGGTGAGATGGCCTTTTCCAGATAGACGCGTCCATCTCCAAAGGCACTACGTGCCTCACTACGAGCTGTGCGCAATGATGATAAAAGTTCCTGGGGAGCGCGTACAAAGCGAATGCCTTTGCCGCCCCCACCAGCAGCAGCTTTGAGCAGGACTGGATAGCCAAGCTGCTCAGCGGTCTCTCTAGCCAAGGAATCATCCTCTATGTCTGCCATTGCCCCAGGTACGATAGGGACACCTGCCGCCTGAGCGATGCGGCGAGCAGCGGTCTTCTCACCCATCGCCTCCTGTGCCTGCGGCGGCGGGCCGACAAAAATAAGCCCTGCCTGCTGACAAGCCTTCACGAACAGTGCATTCTCAGACAAGAAGCCATAGCCTGGATGAACTGCCTCTGCCCCTGAACTTCGTGCGACATCTATGATTGTAGGAATGTGTAAATAACTTTTCGCCGCTATCGCCGGACCAATATGATAAGCTTCATCTGCCATACGCACGTGCAACGCGTTACGGTCAGCATTACTATAGATGGCTATGCTCTTCAACCCAAGGTCGCGACAAGCGCGAATAACGCGCAGGGCAATTTCACCCCTATTGGCAATCAAAACTTTCCGAAATGGTATGTTGCTTTGCGAGAACGTATCGCTCACACCCATCATGAGGATTCCCTTTTTATCTATATAGTACTGTACAAGGCAATATGACTAGGAAAATTGGGCTAGTCTCTCTTTTACTCTTTCCATTCTATAGCAAATAAGGTACAATCTACAGTGATTGTTCAGTTAGGCTGCAAAAGCATCCAATATGACCTATCTTAAATTGAGGAAGGACCAAAGCAACCATGCTCACATTTATTAGTAAAATTCCTATATTTCGTCGTCTCTTCCTCGCGTTTGTGTTGGCGGTTGTGATTCCAGGCATTGTTATCACTATCTTAGGTGTTTCATTTATTAACACTCTCACTCTGAGAAGTCAGGCTGTACAGAACAACATCGAAGCTATTAGCGCAGTAACCTCCGATGATGCTCACTTGGATGCGATGCATAACTCTCTTACTGCTCTACTTACTACTGCACCAACTAATACTCCCGCGCTAACTAATTCGAAGGAGTTTGTTGCTACATCGCCTCCATTCAACAAAGCGCTCTACAGCTATGTGAGAAAGCTAGAGGGGCAATTTGACACCTCCTCTAGACTCTTTCAAACGAAGTATCAGGTAGCTACTGCCAAGTATATGAGCAATGTTCAGGCCATTCTTAGCGCCGACGATCCCAGTGGCCAGATAGCCAAACAGCAGCAAGATAGCGTGAGCATGGCACTTACTCAGTTTTGGCCTGACTACAAGCAGGCAATGGATGTGGTATTGAGTGAGGTCAAGGCTGCACAAACTGTTTCAGGCGAACAGCAGCAGACGCTTAGTGACCGTTACACTCCCCTGCGACAAGCATGGACGGCAGTCCTATCTGCGACTGAAAGGATCAGCTCAACTATTGTGCAGCCAGGCCCCTCAGAGACCAATCCCATCATCCTGGATACAGTTATTGCTCTTCTGACCACCATTATACTCGTTGTCACCATCGGCTACCTTATCAACCTCACTATCACACGTCCACTGCGCCAACTCGCGATGCTCACTGTGCGTATCGCGAGAGGTGAGACCAATGCGCGCGCTCAGATCGTCGGACGTGATGAAATCTATATGGTGGCGAACTCAATGAACACTATGTTGGACAACATAGTACGCCTCATCCAGCAGACACAAGGCCAACGCGATAACTTGCAATCCCAGGTGGAGAAGCTGGTCAGCGAAGTAAGCGGCGCAGGTGACGGTGATCTACGCGTACAAGCAGAGGTGACAACTGATGCGTTGGGTGTTCTCGCCGACTCTTTCAACTATATGGTAGAGGAGCTGAGTAGCCTCATTGTGCGTGTCAAGATAGTCGCCGGTGAGGTGGGAAGCACTACAACAGCTATTCTCAACTGTATGACACAGTTGGTAGAGAGTGGCGATATCCAACGCGATCAGATCAGCGAGGCTGCAAGAGAGCTAGAGCTTACAGCGGAGTCGAGTCGTCAGGTAGCCGAGCGCTCGCAGGTACTCTATGAAGTAGCACGCGAGATGAGCCTGAACGCGCAAGATGGACGTGCGTCGGTACAGCAAACAATCCAGGGAATGGGACGTATTAGCGACAATGTGCAGACAACCTCCGCTAAAGTACAAACACTCGGTGAGCGCTCTCGCGAGATCAACGATATCGTTGATCTCATTGCTAACATCGCTCACCAGACAAATCGTCTCGCCCTCGACGCCGCTATCCAGGCTGCTATGGCTGGTGAAAATGGTAAGGGCTTTGGCGCGGTCGCTGCCGACATTCGCCGCCTGGCCGAAAGAGCTAAGGAGCAAGCAAGCACTATCACGCGTATCGTGCGTAGTGTACGCGAAGATATCGGTGCTGTGGCAGTCGCTATGCAGGATACCGAACGTGAAACACGCATTGGAACGAAACTCACCCAGGAGACCGGTATTGTCCTCGAATCTATCTTCGCTGTTGTTGAACATCAGGCCACGGAGATTGAACATATCAACCAGATGGCAACGCAACAGTTACAGTCCTCAAGTGCTGTTGTACACATCGTGCAGACTGTTTCAGAGTCGACGCGGCAAAACGTCCTGAGTACCCGCGATGCATCGCAAAACGTGGAGCGTCTTGCCCGCCTGGTTGAACAATTGCGCTCTTCGGTAGAAGCCTTCAAACTACGTGAAGGTCAGAACGTCCCCAACGTATATACCATGCAAGAGGAGCTGGAGAATATAACAATTAGTGGCATGTTCCGTAGAGTTAATGCAACAGCAAACCTTGATACAAGTATGGTGCTTGGGGTCAGCAATGGCAATATGGAGCCATAGAAACTCACCAAGAGACAGCAGAAAAAAAGCTTCGATGTCATCGGAGCCTTTTTTATTTGTCGTCTCTTACAAATATATAACTTTTTGCTTATCTATAGTATTCAGAAGGTTTATCTAAGAATATGGACTTTTCGCAGCTATGCCTGTTAGACTTGTAACACGTATCCCAGATAGGAAAGTTTACTGGGCTTCGTTACGACTTAGTATCAGGTGATTCCATAGCTTACACGCAGGAGATGCATATGATTCCTCAAAGCAATATGATACCGGGATATTCTGTTGTTCTTGATGAAGTCATGGATATACTTCGTCACTACCGTTCAATCGTGCGTTGGTCCTGCGGAGTATGCGGTATGATCCACAGCCATAGCATGCCAGACACTTGTGATAGCTGTGGCTCTGATTTACTCGAACCATACATAGAACAGCATATGGAAATAGGAGATCGCTGGTAGTTGACCTGCCATTCCCACAATCACTCTTCATAAGTGCTCTGCTTGAGCTTCATACGTGTCTGTCGTACCGCTTCGTACAGGATGATACCCGCAGCCATAGCAGCATTAAGTGACTCTACATTATTTGAGAGAGGTATCGTAATTGTCTGTGAGGCAAGTGTATGTGCTTGCGCTGAGAGGCCATGAGCCTCGTTGCCGATGATCAATGCAAAGGGTAGCGTGAGGTCTTGTTCATAGTACAGACGCGCACCTGCAGTTTCAGCCGCCAATACACGGTAGCGTGGCTCTATCTTCTCAGCTATTGTAGGCCAAGATACATCGGTTTCTATGGGTAGCGCTATATGTGCCCCTGCTGCAGAACGCACAACCTTCGGACTGTAACAATCAACACAGTGCGCGGTAAGTAGAACGGCATCGACATCCACAGCGAGAGCAATACGTAACATTGTTCCCATATTACCTGGGTCTGCAATATCATCAAGGATCAGTAGGATATGGCGCTCTCTTTTGGGCCTACGTGCGCGTACCTGTGAGGCGGTAAAGGCAGCGAGGGAAAGTACACTTACGACTCCTTGTGACGTTTGGACATCGCCAAGAGCCTCTATGACACGCTCATTGACTGCAATGCATTGCTCCTGCCCCAACAGAGGTGCTAGGCGCTCCCGGAGCAGTTTTCCTCTACTAGTGCGCTGTAGTAGTTCAGGTTGATAGTAGACCTCGTGTGGCAGTAATTGGGCATCAAGTAATGCCTCTAGCAGGTGAGGTCCCTCCATCAAAAAAAGACCATTTTTCTCTCGGCCTCGTCTGGTATGCAGGTCTCGTAACCTACTGATGCGTGGATTGGATACACTCGTTATGACTGTCATCAGAGTGGAGAGCGGTATCGTGCTAATGCAGCGTTCTAGCGCAACGACTGCATCAACACGACATTTCTACTGAGAAACAACGCCCATTGCCTGCTTCACGACCTCACCGAAGGCGGCCTCATCATAAACGGCCATCTCAGCGAGTATCTTGCGATCAATCTGGATGTCAGCATTGTGCAGAGCATTCATTAGCCTACTGTAGGTTATGCCGTGCATACGTGCAGCAGCATTGATGCGGATAATCCATAGTCGACGCATATCGCGCTTGCGAGTACGGCGATCACGATACATGTACGCCATAGAGTGCATAACTGCTTCATGCGCTTTACGAAACAAGCGTCTGCGCGTTCCACGATGGCCTTTGGCTAATTGAAGTATTTTCTTATGCTTCTTGTGAGCGGTAACCCCACGTTTTACCCTTGGCATAGTTCTTGTTTCTTCCTCTAACTTTTCTTACTTACTAGAAGGCATATGGCAACAAACGTTTCAAATGACGTTTATCAGCAGTTGCCAGTGGAAACATTTTGTCCATCGAACGAACAGCATCGGGTGATTTATTACGTCGCAGGTGGCTCAATGCCACTTTGCGGCGCAAGAACTTGCCAGACCCAGTCACTTTGAGCCTTTTAGCCATTGCTTTGTGTGTTTTTAGTTTCTGCTTCATGCTTCTTTCTCTCTTCAGGCATTGCAACCCTTCAATCTCCAGTTGCTCTATCAAAGGCGCAGAGTAGCCTTTTTCACGAACTGACCCCGTCGAGTCACAAGTATAGCATAGATGCTATGAGCTATGCAATAGCCATAACGAGCCAAAACCGCTGTCACTTTTGTAACCTCTATACGTAGTAATACTTGCTAGCCTAGACCGTAGAGCCTGCCATAATAGGGAGAGCGTTGTGAATACGCCGCATAGATTACGCAGTACACCCATTGATACGCCTCTTGCCGCAACTCAACAGCCATCAGCTTCGTCAATACAAGCGAAAGAAGCGCAGCAACAGCGGAGCCAAGATGTGCAAGAGATACAAACTTTTTACGAAGAGAACCTTGCTTTGATCTATCGCTATATTTATAGTAAAGTAGGTAATAGGCAAGAGGCAGAAGATCTGACCTCACAAACGTTTATCAAAGCGCTACGGGGGGTTGACTACACGCGTGGCTCACAGAGCATACAGAAATGGCTATTTCAGGTTGCCCGCACAACTGTTGCTGACTACTGGCGGCAATATTATCGTGTCTCCATAAGTCCGCTAGAGGAATTACTGGATGCTGGCTGGGAGGGGCCAGTAGAGCAGGAAG
>JAFATZ010000252.1 GCA_019243675.1 Ktedonobacteraceae bacterium
CAACATCCCGACGACTTCTCCGAGATCGCTCCGCAAGACCTATTGCGCATCTCCTACGACATCGACGAGTACGACGGTGAAACCATCTACTATCACTCGCACCCCCACTCCGAAGCCTACCCCTCCCCCCGCGACATCGAGTGGGCCAAACGCAGTGGCTACCTCTACCTGATCTTCTCGCACCAGCACTATCCTGAACCACCCTACGCTCGGGTATTTGCCATAGATACTAGTGGGAAAGTGACTGAGGGCGCTATAGAACGAGTGTAAATGCTACACCTTCTCCCCCTCGGTCAAATGCTCCGCCTCAACTTCCCTTGCATCCAGTGGCAAGACCTGACAGGCACTGGGTGGGAAAGACAGTAGAACTTTCTGGGCAACATAGTAATCTCTCGCCTGTTGGCTAGGTAGGTCGGCAGTAAAGGTCTTGCCCTCGTCAATACTCACGTGAAAGCGTGTGAATGGACCCAGGAAGGTTCGTAGCTCAATGACTCCAGTGATATGGTTGCCAGTAGCACTATTGGCCTCAGAATCTATTGTCTCGTTAGCTTCCTGTATAGTCACCCCTTCAGGGCGTACGATTACCAGAACACGGTCCCCTGTGTGCAGATGCGGCATGGGTGGGATATGCAGTGTGTATTGTTCAGCCTGGCAAATGCCTTCAGCGGGAAATGTCACTACACCTTGCAAGTGGTTACTGGTGCCAACGAAAGTGGCAGCGAAGACAGTGCGGGGGTTGCTGTAGATTTCTTCTGGATAGTCGAGTTGCTCGATCTTGCCTTTTGCTATCACTGCGATACGGTCTGAGATTGCTAGTGCTTCTTCCTGGTCGTGTGTGACGTAGATGGCTGTCATGCGCAGTTGTTGTTGAATGCGCCGAATCTCGTTGCGCAGTGTAACCCGTACCTTGGCATCGAGGGCCGAGAGTGGTTCATCGAGCAAGAGCACCTTTGGTTCCACCGCGAGCGCACGAGCTAGGGCGATACGTTGCTGTTGGCCGCCTGAGAGTTGATGCGGGTAGCTACGTCCTTTGTCGCTCAATCCGACGAGTTTGAGTAATTCAGCACAGCGCTGCTGCATGACATCCTTGGGCAAGCGTTTGATGCTCATGCCAAAGGCGATGTTTTGCTCAGCAGTCATATGTGGAAAGAGTGCATAGGATTGGAAAACCATGCCCATCGGTCGTTTACTGGCAGGGCGATGGGTGATATCGTCGTCGTCAAGCCAAATGGTGCCTGCATTTGGCACTTCGAAACCAGCCACCATACGCAGCAGAGTTGTTTTGCCACACCCACTTGGCCCAAGTAATGTCAGGAATTCGCCCCGCTCGACGGATAAATTGATATGATCGACGGCAGTGACCTGCCCGAAGTATTTTGTTATGCCTTCTAGCTTGAGAAAAGCCACGCTGTGCTCCTTATCATTTTATCGCCACAATATCAAGTCTCTCATCTTGCTTTGCACCACCGGGTCTACGTCGTAGCAGGAAGATAATCCCAAGTACGCAGAGAAACGTCAGCAGGAAGCTCAGTATAGTTAAAGAGGCTGCTTTATGCGCGTTATTCTGCCCCGTCACATTCAGGTAAATTGGGAAGGTGTAGATGCCAAAAAGCTCGGCAAGTGTGAATTCACCCATAGCTGTGGAGAAGGTGAGTAATGCCGCGCTAATGACCCCAGGCCAGATGTTAGGTAGGACGACCGTCAAGAACGTTCTCCACCAACCACTTCCCAGGCTATATGCCGCTTCAGTGAGCACCTTTGTGTTGATTGCACGCAAACTATTGTCAATCGGGCGGTAGACGAATGGTAATGAGACAATCACATAGGCGCAGACCAGCAACTGAGGCGTGTTCACTACGTTGAATGGCGGATTGCTTAATAATGGAACTAGCCCGAGAGAGAGAATACTTAGCAGTGTGTTGTTGCCACTATAGACTTCAATCAGGCCGAAGCCCATCACAATGGCGGGGACAGCAAATGGCACGAGTGCCAGAAAATCCATCATCGGACGTGCCTGGGGAAGGCGCAACTGGACCCAATATGCTGTCGGTGTGATCAATACAACTGCAAGCACGGTAGAGGCTAGTGCTAGTTCAAACGAAAGTAGCAATGTCGCAGAGAAATCGTGGTCGCTAAAAATCTCTTGATATGAGCTAAACCCTATACCATTGCCGTTGGAGATGCCAAAAACTAACGTTGCTCCCAAGGGGAGAAGCAGATAGAGTATGACAAGCGCGAGTACTATTCTGTTCGTCATTCCCTTACCTCCCCTGCCATTTGCTGACGCGGCGCAACATGGCACTATACAGTAAGACCGCTATGAGCAGGACAACGATCATACCACCAGCCAGAGCGTTGCCTAAGCCTGGGTCGAGATTGACATTGCCGTTCACCACAAACTGAATCTGGATCGGTACCAAGTTAATACCTCCTTGTGCTAGGGCAAAGGCTGTGGCAAAGGCTCCAAATGAGTTGGCGAAAAGCAGCATCGTAGCTGCGACTAGAGAGGGGAACAGAAGAGGTAAGCCGACTCGTCGCCAGTAGGTAAAGTTTGATGCACCCAGATTGGTTGCCGCTTCTCTCCACTCTGGTCGCAGCGTGCTTAGGGCAGGGAGCGTAATCAGAATCATAAGAGGAAGCTCGAAGTAGATATAAACGAGTACCAATCCCCAAAATGAATAAAGGCTGAAGTTCAGACTATTATAGAGGTCGATATGAAACCATGTGAGCAGGAGTACTGTAATAAAGCCTGTCACTCCAAGCGTAGAGATGAAGGCAAAAGCCAATGGGATGCCTGCGAAGTTTGCTGCAATACTTGAGAAACCAATGATGACATTACGCAGCCAGCTTGTACGTAAATTGAAGACACCATACGCAGCTAAGAAGCCAATGATGCCACTGAGCAGCGCCGTGATGATGCCCAGAGCTATACTATTTTGGAATGCGTGTAGTTTATCTGTTTGAGCAAGTATACGCTGGTAGTTGTTCAAGGTGAATACGCCACTATTGCTATCAACAAAGCTTGCCTGTATAACCATTACCGCAGGTAAGATTTCGAAGAGGAGGCAAAATAGTAAGAACGGTGCAAACCCTAGCCAGCTCGTGAACATATAGCTCCACTGTATACTACGTGGCCTTTTAGCTGTAACCGTCTTTACTTCTGGCGTGGTCGTGTGCTTTACTGCTCGTAGTTGCATCAAACCAACTCCTGTCGGATAGACGCTACCTGCATCAGTTCACAAAAGTTTGTTTTGCTCTGGCAAAATCCACGAGCAAAAAACTCCCTTGGTGTAGCTACTGACCAAGTACCTGCGATTGCCAGTTTTGGTTCAGGGCATTTGCTGCCTTGTCAAGTAAAGTGAGGTCTGTAACGAACTTGACGTTGGCATACTGTTCTGCTGCAGGGAGTTTGGCCGACAGCTCAGCAGGTACCTTTCCTGCATCTACCAATTTCTGGTAGCGTACTGGATGTGCATATCCCTTCAGGAAGAAGAGTTGTCCCTCGTCAGAGAAGATATACTCAAGCCATAGGCGTCCTGCGTAGGGGTCGGGCGCTGTTTTATTCAAAATAGCGACGTAGGGACCAGCAATCGAACCATCAGTTGGAATAACAACACTGAGGTTCGGATGGCCCTTCAAATCGTCACGGTGACCCAGACCTAGATAGTCCCACTTGATAGAGATAGGCACTTCGCCCTTGGCAATGTTTGACTCGGTGGCACGAGCTACGGTGAAGTTCCCTTTTTTCTTCAACTGAGCAAAGAAGTCGATGCCAGGTTGAATGTCATTCAAGCTCCCACTTTGCGCCAATGCTGCCGAGTAGACAGCGATAAAG
>JAFATZ010000116.1 GCA_019243675.1 Ktedonobacteraceae bacterium
TGCTCCTGGCGCTGTGGTGCCGAGCAACGCGAACCTGATTACACGTAGTCAGCGTTACGGGGGTGCCTTAGCCGATACTGATGTTGACTATCTATTACAATTTATTCGTTCGGCTGATCCAGTGTATCTGTCAAAGAACGGCTATACCGGTACGAGTGCTGTCAATGGGTTTACTCAATTGGCTTCCTACTTACAAACCAATTCGCCTTCAGCGTATGGTACAGCAGTCGCTTTGGGAAGCGTGGGCCAGTTCGGTCCAGCAGTTGATATGACCAAAGATAAACATGTCGTTCTCACTATAGCGCAAACTTCTGCCACTCAGCAGTGTGATAGTGGTTGTTTTGTACCAGTCAATGTGAAGCTGAAAGTTGGCACGATTATCACTTGGGTGAACAATAGTAAGGTTGCGCATACGGTTACAGCAATGTATGGACAGAGCACTGCCTCCCCTAAAATTGCCAAGCAGATTTTTGACTCTGGTATTGGCAATCTCATTCAACCTGGTCAAAAGTTTACGTATACTGTGACCCAGGATGCCTATAACCTCAACTCAAATCATACTGTTCTCTACTATTGTCAGGTTCACCCCAACTATATGTTTGCCGAGTTGACGATTGTTCCGTAGTCACTCGTCTTGAAAGGTGTTGTGATCCATGCAACAAGCTCAACAGCGGGAAATGCCAGAACGAATATCGTGGGCTAGAGCAATGATATTTGGTGTGGGCTTCTTCTTCCTGGGAGCCCTACTGATAGGGCAGGTTCCCGGCTACATTTATCTGGAGATGACTGCTGCTTCACTGGAAGGTTTTGAGCAAGGCTCGCTTGCTTTGGCGGCTGTCTGCCTTGGCACTTTCGTTATTATTCAAGTGATCATGTTGCTCTTCGATCCTAAGCCAGTAGTCCCCCCGGTGATCTTTACTGGGTTGGGCAGTATTCTGGCCATTGGTGGTTTCGTGCTCATGGCCTGGGCAGGTCTGGCGGGATGTAGTACCACACAGACTGCATGCAATCAGTATTTTCCATCGAGTACTATCCATATACTGCCCTTGTTGGGAGGCAACTTCCTCTGGTTGCAGCCCAATGCCATTGATTTTGTGATGATTGGCGCGACGCTGCTAGGGGTTGGCTTGGCTATGGTTTTCTATAGTGTGTTGGCGAGACGCGAGCAGAGCAATCCAGACCGCCGCGACCTCGGCACGACTCCTACTATCCGCTGGATGATTATCATCGCTAGTGTCTTGTTAGTGGCGACCTTGCTTTTCTACACCTATGTGAGCGATCAGGGTCTGGCCTATCTACTCTTCCCTACTCACCCATTGATGGGCCAAAAGATCATTGACTTCATTCTTAGCACAATTCTGGCTCTTGCTATCTTGCTGACACTTGGAGCTTTTGCCTTGCGCTTGCATTATCTGATGCGTCCAGTACGTAAGCGCACGATGCCTGGTCTCTATGCTGTTGGTGCCATTGGGTTAGCACAGACTGGCGCGCTGCTCTTGCTGGCCTGGTTACTTATCTATCCACTTATTGCCTGGATGCATTCCTGGACATTTATTGGCTTAGGCACCTACCTCACTCTCTGTGCCAGGGCGGCGGCAGTTCCAGCAAGCTGCGCATTCACGCAGCAAGCTGGCTATATCGTCGATGGCATCATCTCAATGACTTTCTTCCCCCTGTTGATGGCTGCTGTCTGGGCGTGGAAGTCGCATCGCAACCTAGTGGTTATAGGCGGAGTTTTGACAACCGCCGTCCTTGCTCTCAGCACTCTCTTTGTCCATATGCATCCCGATGAGTTCTTGATCGGGCTACTGCTTTGCACTGGTATTCTCGTGCTTGCTGCCGTCTGGACGAGTGTTGCACGCCGTGAATTTGCTGTGGTAGGCGAGACACGCATGGGTTGTGTTGGCATGTGGCTCGTTTTTGGCACATGTCTCTTCATCTACCTTGCTGCCTTTGGCTTCTTCTCTCTGCCTGGCTTCCGAGAGACCGAGACGAATGTTCCATACGTTCCTGGCCTGCTCGTTGCCCCTCATCCAGCGCCTGGGCAACCTCCTCCTATCACGCAGAATGACGCTCTCGTGTTGTTGGTTGTTATGGGCGTGCTGGCTGCAATTCAGTTCTTCTTTTTGGTGCGTAATCGCTATCGTGTGTGATACGCAACTGCCCGTAACGTTTGAACACCTTTGCTTGCTGCCGCGGGTAGCAAGCAAAGGTGTTCAAACGCTTTTCTCTCCTCCTCTCAGTTTTTGCGTGTTATAATGAAGTGGACCCCATTCGAAGGTGAGAGGAACACAGGTATGGACTATGAACGGCCTCTACGAATTCTGATACTCGCCGCAGAGATTGTGCCATTTGCTAAAGTTGGTGGCCTTGCCGATGTTGTGGGTGCCTTGCCCAAGGCACTGCAAGCGTTGGGTCACGATGTCCGTCTTGCTATGCCCCGCTATCGACAAGTCGATCCCCAACGCTTTGGGCTTACCACTGTTATTAACGCCCTCCCCGTTGACATGGGAAGTTTTCGCGTCCAGGTGAGTGTACGGCAAGGGGAAATCGGTGAAGATATCCCTGTGTATATGATTGATGCACCGCGCTTCTTTGATCGTGAGAATATCTATGGCTACACAGACGATGGAGATCGCTTCATTTTATTTTGTCGAGCTGTGCTGGAAGCAATGCGCGTTTTGAAGTGGTCGCCTGACATTGTGCATTGTCACGACTGGCACACAGGCATTGTGCCCAACTGGTTGCACACTATTTATCGCAATGATCCTTTCTTAACGAGTACAGCTAGCGTCTATACCATACATAACCTCGCCTATCAGGGTATCTTCGGCTATCGCATTCTTGAGGTTGCAGGTGTGGCCGCCAATGGTTTCCTCTATCCTCAGATTACAGAACTGGCAAATGTGGTTGATATCATGGGACGTGGTATTCTCTTTGCCGACGCTGTTACGACCGTCAGCGAGCGCTATGCTCAAGAGATACTCACACCCACCTTTGGCGAGAAACTTGACCATATGTTGCGCTCACGTCAGGAGCGACTCTTTGGCATTCTCAATGGTATCGATTATGAAGAGATGAATCCTCTCACTGATCGCTATATTCATACTCACTTCGATGCCTCTTCGTTGGATAAACGTGTGGAAAACAAGACGGCTCTGCAAGAACAAATACATCTACCCGTAAATGTAGATATTCCACTGCTCGCGATGATTTCACGCCTTGCTGACCAGAAAGGATTTGATCTGCTGTCGCAAATTATACAACCTTTGCTTGCACAGGGAATACAATTTATTGTGCTAGGCATCGGTGACCAGCATTACCATGAAATTTTTCAAAATCTGGCTGCGCGTTACCCCGACCAGCTAGCTATCTTCCTCACCTTCAATACCGAACTAGCCCAACGCATCTATGCTGGAAGCGATATATTCCTGATGCCTTCGCGCTTTGAACCATGTGGCTTAAGTCAATTGATCGCTATGCGCTATGGCTGCGTGCCGATTGTACATAGCGTAGGTGGACTGGCTGACACGGTCCAGGAATATGATCCTCGCACAGGTAAAGGCAATGGCTTTGCGTTTACCAATTACGACCCTTGGGAGTTCTTCGCTGCTGTCGTACGTGCGCTGGAACTCTTGCGCTTTAAGGATATCTGGCGCACCTTGCAGCAGCGAGGAATGGCGGCTGATCACTCCTGGCAGGCTTCGGCAGTTCGCTATGTCGAAGTCTATCGCAACGCGTTGGCCTTTCACAAAAGCGGCAAGTAAAAATACTTCTTTTAGAATGAGATATATGTATGACACACATTGCCTATCTCGATTGTCATTCAGGGATAAGCGGCGATATGTTTCTGGCTGCATTACTGCATGCAGGACTCTCTTTTGAGACACTCAAAAGCGCGTTATCTACTCTGCCCGTTGACGGATATGAAATAGCATACGAACCATTTCAGGATAAGGGTATAAGTGGGATACAGTGCCATGTTACCGTCTCTGACGAGCAGCAGCCTCATCGACATCTCTCAGATATCAAAACTTTGCTACACGCGTCGACGCTTGCCCCCGCTATTCGTGAGCGGGCACTTGCCATTTTTCACTGTCTAGCAGAGGCAGAGGCTGCTATCCATAATGCGAGTATCGAGGACGTACATTTTCATGAGGTGGGAGCAGTCGATGCAATAGTGGATATTGTAGGGGCTGCCATTGGCCTAGAAACTTTAGGCATTACCCAACTTTATGCCTCTGCCCTGCCGTTCACAAGCGGACATGTCAAAGCTGCTCATGGTCTCCTACCTGTTCCCGCACCAGCTACGCTAGAGATTCTGCGGCGCGTAGCTGCTCCCTGGAAGCCATGTCCTGTAGAAGGAGAGCTGGTAACGCCCACAGGCGCTGCTCTACTGGCAACATTGGCGCGTTTTGAAACACCGTTCATTGCTATTGAGCACGTAGGCTATGGCTTTGGGCAGAAACATCTGCCTTGGCCCAACTGCCTACGTCTCTGTCTTGGTCAGGTGTATGGGACAAACCCAGACGAAGAGGCGGATACTGATTGGGTAACAGTGCTAGAGTCGAACATCGATACTATGAGCGGTGAGCTACTGGGGGGGCTGATGGAGCGGCTTCTAGCGGCGGGTGCGCTGGACGTAAGTTATAGTCCACTGCAGATGAAGAAGAATCGCCCAGCTACGTTACTCACGGTGATGTGTGTGCCGCAGCGGAGCGATATATTTGCACAGCTATTGCTTCGTGAGACGAGCACATTAGGAGTGCGCATACAGCAAATACAACGCCTCAAGGCACAGCGTACGCAACAGCATCTTAACACGCCACTTGGTCCCATCACGGTGAAAATCAAGCGTCTGGGAGAACGCATCATCAGTGCAGCCCCGGAATACGACGACTGTCAGCGCATTGCGAGAGAACAAGATATGCCGCTCACAGACGTGTATGAAGTCGTGCAACAGGCTATTGCGACGACTCTAATAAAAAAGACAGACGAACTATTGAGCAAGAGGGCTACGAGTTCCTTTGCTCAATAGTCACTTGCCGTCACTTCGTTAAGTCACCCCAATTGTAGACCATATCAGGCTTCACGTTGGGTGAGTTATATGCCAACGTGACAAGCGTGTGTGATTGCAAGGTGATAGCGTGGAAATCTCCCTTGTACAGTTGTCCATTCACATAGGCAGTCCATCCACGTGAAGCTCCTAACTGTAGAGGATAACCTAGCTGGGAAAATTGTTCGCTCCAGATGTCAAAGAAGTTGCCCAATGTATAAGGCTGTTGTGTAGGGGCCTCAATGTGTATGATACCGTCACTCGTGTGTGTGTGCATCCAGTAGAAGCAGGAGGCGTCAGTTGAAATACCAACATATTGGGGGATTTGCACTGCAGTGCCATTGATATAGACGGAGACATGAGCATGATAATGCACGGTGCTGTGCTCAAGTTGATCGCACGAAATGCCATCTACCGTCGCCCCTAGCTGTGTGCTTTGATTGGCTTGCCCACGATTTGCTACAACGATGAAGTACACACCTACGATAGCAGTTGTCACGAGGGCAATAACGCCTATAGTCACCATACGCCGTGTTCGTGCTGCACGCAAGCGCTGTTGCTCACGGCGTTGCTGCTCCTCTCGTCGCTCTCGCCGTCGCTCCTGTTTCGTCTGCTGACGCGTTTCCTGTTTACTCATGAGTGCTCCACTAACTTCTTTGTTCCTTCCCAAGCACATTATAATCCATTTCCTCTCTTCATGACTTGCTCAACGTGCCCCAATAGTTATATAGTAATAAGAAAAAGGGAAATACATGGCCGAGCCAATTACTCACTCTTCCTTACCTCCATTTCCGTCTAGTCGGAAGGTCTATTTAGTAGGATCGCGTCCCGATCTGCGCGTGCCCGTGCGTGAGATCATCTTGACACCTACTACGGGTCGCTTTGGCAATACCGACAATGCTCCGCTACGTGTGTATGACACAAGCGGTCCCTATACAGACCCTGAAATGCGAACCGATATTCGACAGGGTCTTGCCCCGTTGCGCAAAACTTGGGTTTTGGAACGAGGCGATGTTGAGGAATACGTGGGCCACGATATACAGCCTCGGGATGATGGTCTGAAAGTACACTCCCCGCTGGCAAACCTTGCTGCATTTCCTGCACTACGTCGGCGTCCTTTGCGGGCAAAGCTGGGGCGGACTGTAACCCAATTGGCCTACGCCAGGCGTGGCACCATAACTCCTGAAATGGAGTTTATTGCCCTGCGCGAAGGTCTGCAGCCAGATTTTGTGCGCGAAGAGGTGGCTCGTGGACGCGCCATCATCCCTGCCAACATCAACCACCCTGAAGCCGAACCTATGATTATCGGGCGCAACTTCTTGGTGAAGATCAATGCTAACATTGGCAACTCGGCGGTGAGGTCTTCGATTGAGGAGGAAGTGGAGAAGATGTGTTGGGCTGCCCATTGGGGAGCTGACACCGTGATGGATTTGTCTACTGGCAAGAATATCCACACCACTCGCGAATGGATTCTGCGTAACTCGCCAGTGCCCATTGGCACTGTGCCAATCTATCAAGCGGTAGAAAAAGTTGGGGGAAAGGCTGAAGAACTCACCTGGGAGGTGTATCGTGACACCTTGATTGAGCAGGCTGAACAGGGAGTGGATTACTTTACTATCCATGCTGGCGTGCGCCTTCCCTACATTCCTCTCACGGCGCAGCGCGTCACGGGCATCGTTTCTAGAGGTGGTTCGATTCTGGCCGCTTGGTGTCTGGCACACCACAAAGAGAATTTCTTATATACCCATTTTGAAGATATCTGCGAGATCATGCGTGCCTACGATGTCTCATTTTCGCTAGGAGATGGCCTACGTCCTGGTTCAATTGCCGATGCCAACGACGCCGCGCAGTTCGCAGAACTGGAGACGCTGGGCGAACTGACGCAGATTGCCTGGAAACATGACGTGCAGGTGATGATTGAAGGCCCTGGCCACGTACCTATGCACAAGATCAAGGAAAATATGGAACGCCAACTAGCGGTCTGCCAGGAGGCACCATTTTACACCTTGGGTCCGCTCACCACAGATATTGCACCTGGCTATGACCATATCACCTCGGCGATAGGAGCGGCGATGATCGGCTGGTTTGGCACGGCTATGCTGTGCTATGTGACGCCCAAAGAGCACCTGGGACTTCCCAATAAGAAAGATGTCAAGGACGGGGTCATTGCCTACAAGATCGCTGCCCATGCCGCCGACCTAGCGAAAGGACATCCAGGGGCACAAGTCTGGGATGATGCCCTCTCGAAGGCCCGCTTTGAGTTTCGCTGGCAGGATCAGTTCAATCTGGCGCTCGACCCAGAAACGGCGCGCTCCTACCATGACGAGACCTTACCGAATGAGGCGGCCAAGACAGCCCATTTTTGCTCAATGTGCGGCCCTCACTTCTGTAGCATGCGTATCACTCAGGATGTGCGTGAGTACGCCAAAGCGCATGGAGTCACGGGAGAGCAGGCCATAGAAAAGGGCATGGAAGAGAAGGCCAAAGAGTTTCGTGAAGCAGGCAGCAGACTCTATCAATGAGGTCAAGAGGAGTACTCACTGCTCCGGTGTTCATCGTTTCTTGAAGAAGCCCTCATTCATACTGCCCGTGCGATAGCCGAGAAGATCGACGGTGACATAGCGGTATCCTATGTTACGCAAACCATCGGTCACAATGCGGCTCATCTCCTCTTCGACTAGGCGCGCTATGTCTGCTCGCTCGACCTCTATACGTGCAACCGTGTCGTGGTGGCGTACGCGTACCTGGCGAAAGCCCAATTCGCGCAGCAGCTTTTCGGCTTTATAGATCATCTGCAGCGAGGCCACATCCACCTTGCTGCCGTAAGGAATACGTGAAGAGAAACAAGCCAGTGCAGGCTTATCCCATACAGGCACGCCGAGCATGTGTGCTATCGCACGAATCTCGCGCTTGCTCATGCCTGCCTCTTTCAACGGGCCACGCACGCCAAATTCACGCGCCGCTCGCTGACCAGGACGGAAATCGCCATCATCGTCTTTATTGACACCATACGCAATATAGCGTAGGTTATGTTGCTTTGCCAAAGGCTCTAACTGAGAGAACAGTTCAGTTTTACAAAAGTAGCAACGATTCAAGTCATTTGCTACATAGCGTTCGTCTTCCAGTTCGTGTGTTTGCAAGTTGAGCAAGGGAATGCCCATCTGTTCAGCAACGGCTATGGCCTGTGCAGTCTCTTCCGCCGCATAAGCAGGAGAAGAGGCAAGCGCACCGAGAGCGCGTTCGCCTAGCACATCATGGGCAACCTTGAGCAAAAGCGCACTATCAACGCCGCCAGAGTAGGCTACCAGTACAGACTCCATCTCCCGCAGAATAGCTTGGAGATGCTCATATTTTGCTCGTGTCTCGCTGTCTACTAGTTCAACATTGTCATTATGTAAGGTATCTATCATTTTAGAGTATCTCCTAAAAGGTTTTCAGAATTACGGCGATAAACGCTCAATGAGCCAGCCTCCATCGGTGAGACGATAGCGCAAACGGTCGTGGAGGCGGTTTGGTCGTCCTTGCCAGAACTCAATAGCCGATGGGTTCAGGCGATATCCTCCCCAATATGCTGGCCGGGCAACCTCTCGGTTTGCATTTTCAAGTATCAGTTCCTCTAGATGAGCCTCAAGCACCTCGCGACTGTCGATCACCTGACTCTGTTGAGAAACGCAGGCTCCCAGTTGGCTACCTACTGGGCGACTGTGGAAATAGGCATCCGACTCTACTGCTGAGCATTTCTCGACTAGCCCCTCAATTCGAACCTGACGTTCGAGTTCCGCCCAGCGAAAAAC
>JAFATZ010000279.1 GCA_019243675.1 Ktedonobacteraceae bacterium
ACTCTTCTCGGTGCTCACCTGTAGGTCGTGCAGTGCCATTTGAGCATTAAGTTGGATGCTATCGAAGGTTCCTGTGATTCCAGAGAGGGATGTTGCGGGAAGAGCAAGAGAAATATTCATGATATTGTCCTCCTAACGCATGTCACACGGATAGTGGGGCCGACGTCTAACCGAGTGATGGCAACCTTGCCTGCTAGCGTATTCTGTATCAACGTGTTAATCCTGCTGGCGATGGTAGCTTGGAAAATTTTAATGGCAGGCTTAATCAAGAGAGAGAGCGCTAAACCTGTCGTGATATTGATATCCAATTCACGTATCACCACGCTACCATTGGCTACATAGGGCTGAAAGGTGACTGTGGCATTGGAACTCGTGATGCCCGGCACCTCGACATCTGAATGAATAACAATATTGCTGCCCTCGACGTTTACCTGCATGTTCTGTAGTCTCATCAGACGCCCACCAACGACAGGTACATTGGTGGGTATAACTATTTCCTGTACAGTACCACTTATTGTTGTCAGAGAGGCGGCAGGTATGTCAAACTGGAAAAGCATGGTTTTTCTCCTGTTTATGAGTTATTCTCTATTCTACCATCCACAACATACTACCCTTGTTGTCACTTTTTTGCCATGCCCCCCGTGTTCTCTTCGGATTAATGGAAGTGGTGGCAGGTGCGCGTATGATAAGTTAGGCAGAGAAGGAGAAGTTTTCATGAACACGAAGTACGATGAAAAAGAGATGCCCAAATCCGGTGGTGCAGCGTCAGGGAAGCAAGTAAACCCATCCAAGACATCAAACTCAAAAGTAGTCCCGCAGTTGAACACGACAGAGAAAAAAGAGGTTGCGAGGAGTACAAGAATCAGTGCTCTAGTCCTCCATGAAACTGTTCGTGAGGAGGGTGAACGGGAACTTCGTCGTACCCCTTTCGCACTAGCATGGTCTGGGTTGGCGGCTGGACTCTCGATGGGCTTCTCATTGGTGACTCAAGGCCTCCTGCACACTTCTTTGCCTAGAACGTCTTGGAGTCCACTTATCGATAACCTGGGGTATAGCGTCGGCTTTCTGATTGTCGTACTCGGCAGGCAACAACTCTTCACTGAGAACACTTTGACGGCCATGCTGCCAGTACTAGCTCACCCGAATGTATCTACCATTTTGCGCATGCTGCGACTGTGGGTGATTGTCCTGGCGGCCAATCTACTTGGTGCCTTCCTGTTCGCCACCGTTATCGCACATACTGCTCTCTTCTCACCAGCAATTCAACAATCCTTTGCTGAAATCTCCCATCACTCGTTGCAAGGAGGATTCGGCTTGACCGTCCTGCGAGGAATTTTTGCAGGATGGCTGATCGCACTCATGGTCTGGTTACTGCCAGCTTCGCAGGGAACGAGGCTACACATTATTATCCTTCTGACCTATGTGGTAGCCCTTGGTGGCTTTGCACATATTATCGCTGGCTCCGTTGACGTGCTCTACTTGGCAAGCACAGGAGCCATTTCCTGGCTCACCTACTTTGTAGGCTTCATGCTTCCGACACTCATCGGCAATATTATCGGCGGAGCATCACTGGTAGCGGCTCTCAACTTTGCTCAGGTAGCTAGCGACGAGACGACTGGTCAGAACACTCCTCATGTTTCTGAGAAACAAGAAGGCAGTGGGCGCTAGTGTGCCTCATCAAGGGAAGCTTACTCACGCAGGTACATATTGCACTATCACATCTGCGAAGTCGTCTGATAAGTAAATGCTATCATGTGGACCCAGCACTAGCCCCTGTGGTTCGATATAGCCTCGACTTGCCAGGGTCTCACGTCTACCCGTTGCTAGGTTCAGGCGAATGAGCGCGTGAATGGCCGGAGCAAGGTCGGTGACGAGCACATTGCCGTGTGTATCAAGCACAACATCATCGAGCATGCCAAAGCCACCAATACGCGTTGTTTTGCCGTCGGCAGCAATAGTCCAGAGTGCGCCACCGCACTCGTCGGCAACATAGACTGTTCCTTGCGGGTCGACAGCGGCCCCTACGGGGCGTGTAATGCCAGAAGCCAGCAGCGTCAATGTTTGACCATTGAGACTCATGCGGTACACGGCACCCGTGGGACTATCGGGGATAATGAGCGTATCGTTAGTCGGGTCGAGCGCAATACCGTCGACGCCATCCTTACAACGCACCGTGCTTGGCGTGCCAGGCAGTACACGTAGAATCCTTGGAGTCGTCGCGCCAGGGGCCAGCGCGAGAATGCGATTGGGGCCTTGCTCCGCGATAATCAGCGTACCGTCCTTCAGCACTACCAGGCCCTCTGGAACTGCTAGTCCCCTCAGTAGCACTGTCACCGAGCCATTAGCCTCTAGACGCCCAATCAGTCCACTGCGTGCATCGCTAAAGATGAGGCGTCCCTGATTGTCGAAGACGAGGTCGTCAGGGTGATCCACGCCGCGCAGGATAACATGCGCCGTGTAGTGCTGCGGAGCGCTACTAGGCGTTGCTGTAGGCGAAGTGAGCGTTGGCGAGGGAGGGGATGTTGTGGATGGCACAGACTTCGTGGGGCTGGTATTGGTTGCGCCAGCGCAAGAGGTGAGTAGCATCACAAGGCAGCAAAAGAGGAAGAGGCGGATAGTTATACGATACATACGTGTGTTCTTTCTGGCTCGAAGAAGAGGTTCACGTTACACATGAACCTCTTCTTCGAGCAGATAACACATAGTCTTGAGGGACGCACCACTGCCCCTCTTGCGCAGCATCACTATCTCAGCAGCGATACTCAAAGCGATCTCGTCGGGTGTCTCGGCTCCCAGGTCTAGGCCGATAGGAGCATGTACGTGAGCGAGTCGTTCGCGTGCAATGCCCTCTTTGAGCAGATCTTTGAAAATATGCTTGACTTTGCTGGGGCTACCAATCATGCCGATATAAGCGGCGTTGGATTCAAGAGCGACGCGCAGTGCGTCTTTGTCGAGGTGATGGCCACGCGTGACAATAACGATCCAACTTGTCTCATCTGGCTCCAGTTCACGAATAGTCTGGGGAATATCGCCTAAAGTGAATTGCACTCTCTTGCCGAATGTCTGCGAGTCGGCCAAGTCACAGCGATCATCGACTACTACGATGCGGAAATCGAGGTTCATCGCTAGCTTAGCCAGGGCCTGTGCTACGTAGCCAGCCCCCGCGATAATGAGACGTGGTTCGGGGCGTAGAACCTCAAAGAACACCTCTAAGGTCGCGCCACAACTGCCAACGGCCTCATCCTGCTCGGCATCCAGATGAACACGTGTAAGCTGCGAGTGTCCATCACGTATAACCTGCAGCGCAGCCTGCGCGACTTTGCTATTCGTCTGCGCTCCGTTAAAGCTGCCAACGATCGTAGCATCGGCGTGTACTAATATCTTGCTGCCGACTCCACACGGTGCAGCGCCAACAGTTTTGACAACCGTGGCGACAGCAACCCGCTCGCCACGCCGTAGCGCAGCTTGAATCTCTTCGTAGATAGTTGTGGCATTCATTGCCTCATCCCCCTTGGAGTACTCATAGAGAGTTTATGATACAAATATGATATATTATAATGCCACAGGGTAATAGCGAGACTTTGCTTGACGAGGAGCGAATTGTTCAGTATAGTGGACACGAAGTGTGCAACTCCTCACTCATTACCATCTTCCACTTCCCCAAAAAGAATACCTCTCTAGAG
>JAFATZ010000307.1 GCA_019243675.1 Ktedonobacteraceae bacterium
GAAACCGTGCTAGGAGACCTAGCAAAAACCCCCATCGAGTAATGCCTCTTGTTAAACACCAATCCCTGTGGTAAAATACAATTCGGGCGAGGACAGAAGTCCCCGCCCGAATTGTATTGTAGCAGGAAATGACTTCTACTCTATGGAGATTACTTGGATTGGCCATGCATGCTTTCAATTGCGTGGCAAAAATGTTACTCTGGTTACGGACCCCTTCTCTGTCCAATCACATGGAGGCTTCTTGCGGTTGGGCAAGCTGAACGCCTCGATTGTGACTAGTAGCCACGATCACCCCGGCCATAATAACGCTTCGGCTATTGGAGGCAACCCTTATGTGGTGCGGGGCCCAGGTGAGTACGAAATTAGCGATGTGCTGATCACAGGCATTGCTTCCTATCATGATGACAAACGTGGTCAGCAACATGGACGCAATACTATCTATGTGATTCATATGGATGAGATAATTATCTGCCACTTGGGAGACCTGGGACATACCTTGCAAGAAGAGCAACTTGAAGAAGTTGCCGATGTCGATGTGTTGCTCATTCCTATCGGTGGGCAGCATAGCATTCATGCGGCACAGTCAGCAGAGATTATCAGCCAGATTGAACCGCATGTTGTCATTCCAATGCACTACCAGCCTGCCACAAGTGAGGGTCAAGACCCTCTTGATAAGTTTTGTCGGGAGATGGGTGTAGAGTTACTCCGTTCGCAGCCTAAGTTGGTTGTCACGCGTTCAACCGTGCCCACGGAAATGCAGGTTCTGTTACTTACACCGCGAGGACAAGTGTAATAGCTGTAAGGTGTGAGGCATTTTCAATTATGCTATCATTACTATCTTTTTTGCACTGAGACCCACTAAGGAGGGTTCTATGTCAAAATTTATCTTTGTAACGGGGGGTGTGGCTTCTTCGGTCGGCAAGGGTATCTGTGTCGCCTCGTTAGGACGCCTCCTGAAGAGTCGGGGCATCTCCGTCTCACTCATGAAACTGGACCCGTACATCAATGTTGACCCAGGTACGATGTCTCCATATCAACATGGCGAGGTATTTGTGACCGATGATGGTGCCGAGACTGATCTTGATCTAGGCCACTACGAGCGCTTTACCGATGAACCTGCCCATCAGGTCAATAACTTGACGACGGGACAGGTGTATGCTGCAGTGATCGCAAAAGAGCGGCGTGGTGAGTATCTGGGCGGTACAATCCAGGTGATTCCCCATATCACCAACGAGATTAAAGACCGCATGCACATGGTCGCCCGCCGTTCGGATGCTGATGTTGTCATCGTCGAGGTAGGAGGTACCGTTGGCGATATCGAGGGAGAGCCGTTTCTAGAAGCGATTCGTCAGATGCGCAAGGATGTGGGACGGCGCGATGTGCTCTATATGCACGTCACCTTGTTGCCATACTTGGGAGCGAGCAAAGAACTCAAAACCAAACCAACCCAGCACAGCGTCAAGGAGTTGCTGCGTGTAGGTATTCAGCCCGATGTGATTGTGTGCCGCTCAGACTATGCCGTGAGCGATGAACTACGCGAAAAGATTGCCCTGTTCTGCAACATTGAGGCCAGTGCCGTCATTCCGCTGCTGACAGCCGAGACGATTTATGAGGTGCCATTGGTGCTCGAAGAGGCAGGACTGGGCGATTTTCTGCTGCGGGAACTGGGTCTAACGAGCCAAGAGCCGCAGATGCAGCAGTGGCGCGAGCTGGTACATACGATTAAGCATGTGCGTCCTGAAGTCACTATCGGCTTGGTAGGCAAGTACGTCGAGTTACACGACGCCTATCTCTCTGTTACTGAGGCGCTACGCCACGCGGGCTGGTTTCATGATGTTGATGTGTGTGTCAAATGGATCAACTCTGAGGCTTTGGAGCATATGGGTGAGCGCTATACCGAGGTGCTGGAGGACGTGGCTGGCGTCATCGTCCCTGGCGGTTTCGGGAGTCGCGGTATCGAAGGAAAGATAAAGGCTGCGGGCTTCGCACGCCGCAAAGACATTCCCTACCTGGGTCTCTGTCTGGGTATGCAGGTTGCCGTGATTGAGTTTGCACGCAATGTGCTTGGCCTCCCAGGAGCCAACAGCACCGAGTTTGATGCACAGAGTCCGCATCCCGTCATTGACCTGATGGTGACACAGCGTCAGATTGCAGACAAAGGCGGCACCATGCGGCTAGGCAACTGGGTATGCTGCCTCACACCCGGCACAAAGGCACAGCACGCCTATGACGAACCTATTGTCTTTGAGCGCCATCGCCATCGCTACGAATTCAATAATGAGTATCGTAGGCGCATGGAAACACATGGCCTAATCGTAAGCGGACGTTCGGCTGATAATAGTTTGGTCGAGATTATTGAGCTAGCGGACCATCCCTGGTTTGTTGCTTCTCAGTTCCACCCTGAGTTCAAGAGCCGCCCAACGCGTCCTCACCCTCTTTTCAGAGACTTCATCCAGGCAGCAGTACAGATGACCAAGCGCAACGAAGAGCGTATTTTGCAGCATGAGCCAAGTACTGTATTACCTGAAAAGTAGTGAGAGAAAAAGATTTTCCAGTCAAGCCGGAAAATCTTTTTCTTTTGTGAGTGTCTTCTTGTTCGCAGTACACTAGTACATAGGAGTGATAGAGAGAATTGTATAGGTTGTCACGCCACCAGGAGTTGATACGCTTACCTCATCCCCCTTTTTATGCCCCATCAATGCCTTGCCTACAGGTGACTGATCAGAGATCATTCCAGCCTTCGGCTCGGCCTCAAACGTCTCGACCAGTTTAAAGACACGTCTCGCTCCACTCTCGCTCTCAACCTCTACCTGCATGCCAATATGTACAGTGTGTTGGCCATCCTGCCGATCATGCATCTCAGGAGACATAATCTGGGCAGATGCAAGTAAAGCTTCCAGCTCGAGAATCTCGCCTTCAAGCATTGCCTGGTCTCTCTTTGCTTCCTCGTAGGCGCTACTCTCGCTGATATCGCCAGCCTCTTTCGCCTCGTGGATGTAGTCAGCAACTTGTTTGCGCCTTACATTACGAAGATAGTCTAGTCGTTCTTTCTTCTTAGCATAGCCTTCGGGCGTTAAGCGATATATTCTGCGCTCAGGCTTTGCATCACTCTGTCCACCAATGCTCATTGTAAAATTCCTCCCTATTAGTGAGGCTCTTGCTCATCACCTCTCTGTGCTTACTGGTTCCCTACTATCACCTTCGTTTGTTCTCTCCCTAGGCGGTACATCATCCCAGGGTATCTGAATAGTTACCATATTCAGCATAGCAAGTGACAGCGGCACACGGCGCTTGATACACATGAGCGTGATTATACGTTCTAGACAGCAGAACGTCAAGGGATTTTTACCTGAATTTTGAGGAATAGATTGAGAGAGAGGCAGAGAATAGGATATAATAGGCATTGGGATCCAGCATTGCCTCCGTCCTAGAACGATATATCGAAACAAAGGGGTTGTCTCATGCTCGGTACTCTCGCTTCGTTCTTACTTATAGTGCTTATCGCTTACCTGTGGGGTTCAATTCCTTCTGGCTATTGGATGGGCAAGCTGCTGCGCGGAAAGAATTTTGACATTCGTGTATATGGCAGCCACAAAACGGGCGCAACGAATGTACGCCGTACCCTAGGCAATGTTCCAGCAGCCATCGTGCTCATCGTAGATATCTCAAAGGGCATAGGACCTACACTACTTGCCACTCTTCCCTTTTTCTACCATGGTGGTTGGGGGCCACCGCTGGCAGGTCTGGCTGCCCTACTAGGGCATTGTTTTCCAGTCTTTATCAACTTTCGCGGTGGCCGTGGCGTGCTCACTGGTGTAGGTGCCTTATTCGTCCTCTCTCCGCTCGTAGCTCTCATCGGCACGAGCACGACTGTCGGTGCCATCATCATCTGGCGCTATGTTTCTCTCGGGTCTATCCTTGGTAGCGTGATAGTTTTCCTGTGCGGTCTCATCTTTCTTGCGCTTGGCTGGATAAATCCGCCTTATGTCACCTATACGCTTATTGCGCCTCTCCTTGTCATTCTCTTCCACAGAGATAACATCAGTCGCCTACTAGCAGGCACGGAGAGAAAGCTGGGGCAAAAGGTAGAGGCAGCAACGAGTACAACCGCTTCTGAGGAAGTTCCGACCAATGTTTCATAGCAAAAGAGTTGACAATTCTCAATACTATCATTATAGCAACGGCTCCAGCCAGGTGATCTAGACAAGGCCAGTAATCATCTCTCGCGCTTGATCAAGCACTTCATGGCGTATATAGTAGTAGGCCCAAAGTCCTTTTTTATTGAAATCTACCAGGCCAACTTCCCGCAAAATGCGCAGATGATGTGAGATGGTTGGTTGCCCCTGCCTACAAGTAGCGACAATATCGTAGACACAGACTTGCTCTTGATGACGACTGAGCAGGCTTAAAATGCGTAGGCGAGTAGGATCAGCCAAAGCTTTGAGTAGGCGGGCTTGTATAAGAGCTTCTTCATTCGTGAGTGGAGGTATGAACTTCGGCACACACCCCATGTGCTCATTGAATAACGTCTCTTGATGACCTATTGTAATTCTTGAGTTTAAGAGAGGAGTGCATGTTTCATTTGGAGATAGCATGTCTTTATGTTCCTGTGTGGTTTAGGGGATAGTAGATGAAAGTTCATCTACTTCTAGTATACTGAGGATACCAAATAGAAGAGCCACCTCTAAGCCTCTGTTGCTGTCTTGAACTCTTAAGCAAACTATGCTATCCTGGGAGGCGTAAAATGGCGCTGATAGGCAGATGCATCTAAAATAAAATCAATAAGGAGCAAATTTTTTGGAACGTATACGCACGACAGAAGTTGCAGCACATGTAGGAGAGCGTGTGCAGGTAGCAGGATGGCTTAACACACTTCGTCGTCTGGGAGGCATCACTTTTCTAGTTATCCGCGATGGTTGGGGAACAGTCCAATCTGTGGCCCAGGACGAATCAGACCTAGCTCCGCTGAAGGAAGCCGATGCTGGCGTCGAAAGTGTCCTTACTGTTGAAGGAACAGTAGCTAGTTCACCTCAAGCCCCTGGGGGATTTGAACTACAAAATATAACTGTGAACATTATTACACCCGTAACAGAGCCGCCGCCTCTCACTTTGAGCAAACGAGAAATTAAGGCTGCCCAACCCACATTGCTCGATCATGCTGTAATCGGCAATCGGCATATTACGCGGCAAGCTATGCTGCGTCTGGGAGCAGGCATTATGATGGGCTTCCGTAGGACGCTTAACGCTCGCGGTTTCACAGAAATCCAAACGCCTAAGATTGTCGAGTCCGCTACCGAGAGTGGTGCCAATGTCTTCAAGCTTGATTACTTCGGCAAACCAGCTTATCTAGCGCAAAGTCCACAATTCTACAAACAGATCATGGTAGGGGTATTTGAGCGCGTCTACGAGGTGGGTCCAGTTTTTCGAGCTGAGCCGCATGATACAACCCGTCACATCAATGAGTATGTCAGCCTCGACGTGGAGTTCGGCTTCATTCAAAACCACTTTACGGTCATGGCTTTGTTGAGAGATATCATTGCAGGGATCGTGTCTACCCTCGAGGAAACATGCAGCAGTGAACTCAAATTGCTTGAGGTACGGATGCCTTTCGTCCCGGCTGAGATTCCACATATCCATTTTACCGATGCCCAAGAGTTGATCTTCACACAACATAAAGTTGACGTGCGAGGCGAGCCGGACCTATCGCCGCAAGACGAGCACTGGTTAGGGGAATGGGCACAAGAGAAGTTCGGCAGTGATTTCCTCTTCGTGACAGGATATCCCATGCGTAAGCGACCATTCTACACCTATCCTGACCCTGATCGACCTGAATACTCGAACTCCTTCGACCTTGTGTTCCGTGGAACGGAATTGGTCACTGGGGGCCAGCGCTTACATCTCTATAATGATTATCTGAGAGCCTTGGAAAAGGCGCATCTGCCTGTCGAACCCTTCACAACCTATCTGGAAGCATTTCGCTATGGCATGCCTCCACATGGTGGATTTGCCATTGGCTTGGAGAGATTCCTCATGCAACTGACTGGACTTCCAAGTGTAAAGCTCACAACGATGTTCCCTCGCGACATCAATCGACTTTCGCCGTAACCATTTCCGGCAACGGCTATTCAAGAAAGATTTAGCGTGTACGACACAGCGAGAGCCACAAACGTTTGTGGCTCTCGCTGTGTCAATCAAGTACAACTATTCTGGTTATTCGGATTGATATTAACCGTAGTAATGACTTGTTGCCCAGCAGCGTCGTCCTTTTGCACCAGCACATCCAATGCAGGCTTGCTGGGATCAACAGCCATACTGCGCACATGACCCAGCGCCTGCGTCGAGGCATACTGCCGCACCAGCTTCATCGTCACACTTGGGCTTGCCTCTCTGCTAGCAGTCGGCGTTCCAGGGCTTGGAACACTTGCCATTTGCAAGTCTAGGATGCGGTGGTTGGTTCCATCCAGAATGTAGAGATGCTGCGCCGTGTTGAACGAACTCGTGACCAGCAGCATGATCTCCGCTGAGCTAGGCAGAGTGACCATGCCCGCGCTCGGACGGTTGACCGAGGGCACCGTCGTATCAGTCTGAAATT
>JAFATZ010000346.1 GCA_019243675.1 Ktedonobacteraceae bacterium
TGCCTCCAGAGGACAACTGCCTGCTCTCGGAACTCTGTTGCAACCCGCGTGTCTCCTTGCTCCTCAGCATACTCACTCCATCTACTAAAGAGCAGAGCACGCTTTTCAAGCAAGGACGCTTGTAGGTCCGCGTTAGCCGCCTGGAGCGATTCTAATCTAGCACAGCATGCTTCAAGCACCGTTTGCGCTTCTCGAAAGGAGAACTCGTTCATAGCATACAGCATCAATTGGTGCGTGATGTGTACCTCTGTCGGAGGTTGAAGCACCACTTTTTCCGCAACGACAGCGTTACGGATGTGCTGATAATCTTTCACCAGTCTCTTAGAATTGATTGACGTGCCAATAAATTGAGGAAGCACATTGCGCAATAGCAGACCACCACATTCATGGTCCTCAGTAGCGCTCCAGTCGAAATTCTCCATTACCTCAGTCGCGAGGCGAGCAAGACGGGGCGCATGTCCCTGGTTGAAACTGATCCACCCATAGCGAATCAGCAATTGTGCTGCCTCTAAGAGACGATGCTGCTTCAGATACAGTGTCGTCAGTTCCGCAATGATCGCCCCCATGTCCCGCTCACTGGCTTTTCCCTCGTGTAGCCAGTGGGTCAAGGCGTCGAGCAGGTGCTCTTCGTCTTGCTGTTGTTGTGCTGCCGAGAGCCGCGAGCGCACCAAGGCGGCCACCATTGGCAACACCTGGACATGCTGGGAGTACGCCATGAGCAGGGAGACATCGCGCAGTTCTTTGAGCACGCGCGGATGCGAACACATCCGTTGCACGGCAGGCTTGCCTAGGGCTATGTTGGCCAGGCAGAGCACGTTCAAGAGCTGGATAGCTTCTGCGGAGAGACGGTTCTGCAGAATGCGTTCTAAGAGCGGGGTCAGTTTGGCGGCGACGTGCCCCCCAAACAAGCAGGGATCCTTGAGCAGGTGCAGTAAGCGCTTGGTCAGGATCTCTTTGTGGCGTGCCTCGTGTTGCATCTGGTGATCTGAATCCTCGAGTACGCCCTGCCAGTCGTCGCCTAAGAGGGGTTGCTGCACCAGAGAGGCCACCCATTCCAAGCATAACGGCACCCCGCCCACTGCCTGACTCACCCGGCGCAAGTGCTTGTGGGCCACTGAAGCTAGGCCCAGGTGTTCAAGCACCTGCGCTCCTGCTTCCACCGACAGGGACGGGACCACATATTCGGCCACAAACACCCGCTCGCCCTCCGCCCACCCAGGCCACTCTTTGGTCGCTAAGACCAGACAGGCGCGGTGCTGGCTACACAGAAAGGTGCCCAGGAACCGTTGCCAGCAGGAACTGAACTGTCCTTGCTCATCAAGCACCTGCTCAGCATTGTCTACCAAGAGCAGCACGGCGCGTGACGTTTTCTCTAGACAGGTCAGTACACAGGCTATACGCGCCTCTAGTGAGGCGGTCAAGATCGCTGTGTCGGCAGGTCCGACTTCGGCGAGCAGGGTGGCCAACACCAGGTCCAGCCCATTCTCTGGTCCCCTTTCTCGTTCTACAGCAGGCAACTCACACAGTAAGACCTGTGGACGGGGTGCATCGGCCTGGAGCATCTGCACGGCCAGCCGATGCAGTTCACTGGACTTGCCGATGCCCACTGGACCTTGCAGCACGACCAGTTTCTTGGGCAGTGCCTCTTCTCGTAACGCTGCCAGGACCGAGGCCAGCCACTCGTGCCGTCCCACCAAGTGTCGCGTCTCTAGCAGCCTGGGTGGAGAGGCAGCTCGGCCCAGCAGCAGGGGGGTGGTGTGCGGCTGGCTGTCCCCGTTGAGCCGTGCCAGCCGCAGGCGCAGTTCGTCCCACTCCTGGGCGGTTTTGCGTTCGCGGTGGGTGTGCTTGGCCTCGATTTTCTCGCGTGCTAAGGTGAGGAACTGCTGGCAGTCCAAAGGGGTCCACTCGACCCCAGCGTTCTCAAGGGCGCACGCAATGGGGACTAACTGATCGAAGGCCGGAAATAAGGCTCCATTCTCTAGGCGCGAGTAATTCTCTTCGACCCACGTAGGCAGGTGGACGGTGACCTGCTTTTGCTTGATGCCGTGGCGATGACGCAGGAACTTGAGGAAGGTACCAAAGCGCAGGGCGGCAGGGCCAGTCAGGGCTAGCGAAGGGAGGTGAGTGTTGGATGGTTGCATAGCACCACTTTCTGTTTGTACACAAGGTAGCTGTTCAGCGTACGTATGGACCACTGGCGGTGTGCCCAGCACGAGCAAAGCATCCAGGTTTCTCTACAGTATACCACCAAGATACAACTTTCTACATGCTCTCTGCGCACCGTGTCTGCTACACTGCGCTCAGAGTTACTGTTGAGTACGAGACAAGGAGAAAGTATATGGAAGAGACCAATAAAAGTGAAGTAGCGCGCTTGCGCCAGCGACTGGAAGAGGAATGTGAAGCTCTGCATCGTGGCCTCTATGGCCTGGCCAGTGTGGCATCTCACGAGATCATTCGTCACCGCTATCAAGCCATTGGCGACTGTGCCGACGAGTTAGCCAAACACGTGGGCCAAGAGCAAGCCAGAGATATTCTGGTCACGACCTATAGTGAGAAGGTAGGCTAGCAGGAAGCTCTCTCTGCTGACAGAAAGGAAGGAACAGCAGCACGATGGCAGAACAGACCTTTGCGGAGGGAGGATATCCCATCAGCGTGCTTGAACATCTCGATCAGGCAGTGCTCGACGATGCGGTGATGGTCTCCTTGTTGCAGCGTCATGGCTGTGTCCTGCGCGGGAGCAGGATTCTGTTCCCGGCAGGAACCGTGGCCCAGGAAATCTTACCCCGCTGGGGCTGGACCGAGAAGTACACCCTCCGGCTGCCCGATGGCTTGGAACTGGGCTGGAAGCTGGATCGTAGTCAGCAGCCCAGTGGGTCGATGCTCCTGGTCTCCAGAGACCTCTATGAGCACAAGCGCCACCTGCTCAGCTTTGGGCAAGGGGCTGTCAACGAGCAAGGGGTCGTGATGACCGTCCAAGCCACCTTGCGGGAAGTGCTGGCCCTGGGAGTGGCTCTTCACAGTTATAAGCTGCAGGTAGAACGTCAGCCGTCTGTCACCCGCAACAGCAGGAGGTGCTTGAACTGGTGTGCAGGTTGCATGAGCGGTTCGTGGCTTCCCTCCCTTCGAACTCGAAGTAATGGAACATTTGAATCAAGGCTTGCGTTATGTGACATATCCCAGTATACTTGAAAGGAGTACTATCCTCAGCAAGTAATGTGGAGATATTCGTCTTGAGCAGTAATTATGCATCGGGTTCTGACAATGCTGTATCGAATAACAGCAGTTCTTTTGTAAGTCGTCGGGAGGTACGCGCTAGCAATGCAACTGGTGCGTTGCCTGCAATAACAGCACCGCAAACAGTAGAGCATGGTTATACGGGAGGGTTTGACTTCGGGTGCCTGATCCAGTCACTACGTGAACTCTTTGCGCAGGACCGCCATATAGCGAGCCAGCCAGACTCCACACGTTGTGGCATCTGCTACTTACACTTTTGTGTCGGTGAACTCTACTATCGTGAAGAAGGCTTCTATATATGCCCAGGTTGCGAACGGTCCCTCGGCAAACACACGATATCCATGCTACGAAGACAACAGAAGCTGTAATACAAGAGAGAACAGTTTCCGAATTCGGAAACTGTTCTCTCTTGTATTTGTTTACTCTTTGACCGTAGCCTTCTCTTCGGCTTCCTCCTCCGTCACCTCATGCAAGTCTTCTGGCCGATCCAAGCGGTCGAGGAAGAGGATACCATCCAGGTGGTCGATCTCGTGCTGCAAAATGCGAGCGAACCAACCTTCGGCGGGAATACGAATGTGCTTGCCGCGTACATCTTGTCCCTTGACGAGTATCTTCGTCGCACGACGAATGTTCTCGCCGACATAGCCAGGAATGCTGAGGCAACCCTCCGTTCCCCGCTCCTCACCCTCGGCCTTAACAATTTCTGGGTTGAAGACGGCCACTTCCTGGCCTTCATATGCCGCCACAAAGACGCGAATTGATTGAGCAATCTGCGGCGCTGCCAGTCCCACACCGTTCGCGACCTGCATCGTTTCAAACATATCATTTACCAACTTCTGCAGCGAAGGGTCGAAGCGATGCACTTTTTTTGCCTTCTGACGAAGAATGGGATTTTCGGTTGTTATGATCTTTCGTATTGCCATTGTTCACGTTCCGCTGGGTGCTATAATTTGGCTATATTGTATCATAGTAGGCCCAGCGGGTGCAATTGTGCAGGATATCGTCGAGGTAGTTGCCGCCTATATTGAACAACATCAGCTTCTTCCTCAGCATAGTATAGTCGTCGTCGCTGTTTCGGGGGGAGCTGATTCACTATGTCTCTTGCACCTATTGTTGCGACTCTGTGGACAGGGCAAGCGCTACCCCGACGTGCAGATACATGTCGCACACCTCGACCATCAACTGCGCGGCACTGCTAGTGCCGAGGATGCCCAGGCACTGGCACATCTCACCGAGGAATGGGAAATTCCCTATACCCTCGGTGTAGTAAACGTTCCCGCCCTAGCACAGCGAGAACAACGCTCGCTAGAGGATGCTGCACGTATCGCTCGCTATCGCTTCTTGCGTGCAGTGGCCCAGGAATTGCGCGAGTGTACTGGAGCGACGGCGCAGGTGTCGATTGCTGTGGCCCATCACAGCGACGACCAAGTAGAGACGCTCTTGCTGCATTGGCTACGCGGTGGTGGCATTGCCAGTATGGTTGGCTTATTGCCGCGCCAGCAGGATATTATCCGTCCGCTGCTCTGTGTGACCCACGCGGATACAGTCATCTACTGTCAACAGCATGGCCTCACGCCGCTAGAGGACGCGAGCAATACAGACCCGCGTTTCCTGCGCAATCGCATTCGTCACGAATTACTCCCTTTACTACAATCAATGAATGCGGGTATACGGGCAACGCTACTGCGTACAAGCGAAGTCATGCAAGTAGATGTGCAATGGATTGAACAGCAGGTTGAACAGTGTTGGCCCGAAGTGGTCGTAGTGCAGAGCGACCGCGCTATTCAATTGAATATACCCGCGTTACGAGCGCAGCCGCTCAGCCTACAACGTCACCTATTACGGCGTGTGGCTGCTCGACTCAGTGCTGGGCAATCGCCGTTGGAATTGCGTCACTACAAACTCATCGAGCAATTCATAGAACGTGATGGCGAAGGTAGAACGCTCCACCTGCCTCATCAACTCAATCTTCGACGCGCTACAAGTGGTACCGTCATCTTTGAACACAGCAAGATAAAGGACGAGCATAATAAAGCATATTCCCACTCCATTGTAGAGCATATCCAAGAGGTACTATTGCCTATCCCGGGACACATAGTAGTGCCGCGAACGCCCTGGATTGCTGTTGCTGAGACGTTGCCAGAGACATTAGAGCAAGAGGTGCGCTTGGCACTGCGTGAGCAAGAGTGGACAAAAGTGTGGCACTTGCTACCCACGACGCGTTATTCTGTATATATTGACGCAAAATCTATAAGTTCTACGCTGCATGTGCGCACGCGTCGCCCTGGTGACCGTATGCAGCCACTAGGTATGCAGCAAGAGAAAAAAATACAAGATATACTAGTAGACAAGCATATTGCACG
>JAFATZ010000125.1 GCA_019243675.1 Ktedonobacteraceae bacterium
AGTCAAGCTTCCGAGTTCTTGGCATGTTGGGACAGCACAAAGGGTGTTGCGAATTTTCTATGAAAACAACTAACAACGACAAGCATACTCTGCTGCACACAGGGCTTTCCCATTCTAAAAAAGCCCCTGAAGAAGAAAAGAGGTGAAAAAGAAGAGTCATTCCTGTAGAATACAAAAAAACCTCCTTCAAAGGAAGACTCTCTATGGACTATACAACATTCCCCCTTGCTGATGTCGAACACACCAAGAACCCTCTCACAGAGGAGCATCCACTGATGTCGTCGCTCTACCACGCGTTGGAGGACCTGCCGGATCGTCGTCGCGGACAAGGCAAACGCTATGAACTGGCCTTGCTGGTGTGCTTGCTCCTGCTGGCCAAACTCGCAGGACAAACCACCTTGAGCGGAGCCACCGAGTGGCTTCGTCATCGTGGAGCAAGCATTGCCAAGCACTTTGGACTGCGCCGAAGCCAAATGCCCTGCCAAATGACCTATTGTCGGATGCTGGCGACCCTTGATGGCAAACTGCTCGACGACTTGCTCTCGGCCTTCTTTATGCGCTGGGAAGCGCAACAGCGTTGTGGTGAGGAGCCGAGCCGTCTGCACACGGCGCAGAGCAGACGGTACCATGCTCAGGTGGCAATTGATGGCAAAACGGTTCGCGCGACCAGCAAGCAGGAGCATCCGGTTCATCTGCTGAGTTGCTATGACGTGACGACAGGGACGGTGCTCTGGCACTGCAATGTTGAGGAAAAGCACAACGAGATCAGTGCTCTCAAACCCTTGATGACCCCTGTGCTCATCCAAGGGCGCATTTTCACGCTGGACGCCATGCATACCCAACGGGAGTTGTGTGCCCAAGTGCAACGGTTTGGGGGAGCCTATGTGCTCATCGCTAAAGACACTCAACCCACCTTGACTGAAGATATTGCCGACCTGTTTGAAGACCGGACCCCCGATCGGCGGCGCTGGAGGCAGGCTGAGACCTGGGACAAAGGTCATGGGCGCTTGGAGCATCGACAGCTCATCTCTAGCCCCGATCTCAATGAGTGGTTTGGCAAGCAGTGGCAAGGCATTGAACAAGTCTTTCGATTGGAACGCACCACCTGCATTCTCAAAACGGGAGAAGTCCGCCATCAGGTAGTCTATGGCCTCAGTAATCTTCCTTTGAGGCAAGCGGGAGCGGAACGAATGTTGGAGTTGGTGCGCAATCACTGGAAAATCGAAAATCGGCTCCACTGGAGACGAGACGTGACCTTGGGGGAGGATGCCTGCCAAACCCGCACCGGAGCAGTTCCCAGCTTATTAGCTCGGCTCAACAGCGCGGCTCTCAGCCTGATGGACCGCCTAGGTGTTCGCAATGTGGCCCGACAAGCTCGTTTCTTCGATGCTCACTTTGAGCAAGCCATCCAATTGCTTCTCACTGGTCGCTGTTCTGTTTTTTAGAATGGGAAAGCCCTGAGAGAAGGTGTTTTGGGGGGTGAGCCAGCTCACCCCCACAACACCTTCAGTTATAGAGATTCTGTTGTATATAATCGACTATTGCCTGCCAATTGTTATTTTGGGGAAGGAGGATCGCCTGCCCATCGTTGGACGTCTCGTCCTGCAGTACATTGTCGTTGCTCAGACCTATGTGAGCCGTATGTGCATCATTCAGGTCCATCTTCGACGAGAACTCCGCTAGGTCGGCAAGGGAAAGGTTCGTATAGATGGTATGTTGTAACGCAGTCGTGGCATCCAAGAGCTTGGGCCAAGTGGATATCTGTTTGATCTGTGCCAGTACAGCTTTGATAATAATCTGTTGGCGTGCAGAACGGCCAAAATCCGTCAACTCGGCAAGGTTCTCAGATGTGCCCATTCCACACGTGTCCAGCGGTTCACGCGCACGTGCATAGCGAATTGCCGTCTCGCCATCCATGTGCTGCATACCTTTATTGAACTGGACCTTGATCCAGGACGCGTCGACATTGGCATCGTCGTTCTTGGGATAGCAGGCATTAAAGGAGTCGGGGACGTAGACGTTAATGCCGCCAATGGAATTGATAAGTTCGCGAAAGCCAGTGAAGTTGATAGTCATCCAGTACCTAACATCAAGACCAGTAATCAGCGACACCTTTTGAGCTGCCGCATCCCCTCCTGCCTGGGGGTTCTGTCCGTTGTTGGAGCCGGACTGGTATACCGTGTTGAGTTTGGCAAACTGACCCGAGTTGGGCGGGTACTGTATCCACAGGTCACGTGGGACAGAGATGAGCGAGGTATGATGGCTCAGGGGCAACAGGCTCATGACAAGCATAGAATCGGTCAGGTTCGCGCCATCGTGTGTACCACCACCATAGCCCATAACCAGCAGATTCACGCGATCAAGCGTGTTCATATACAGAGTTTGCGTGCTCAATGGTGGCTGGGTTGAAATGGCAGAGCCAAAGGCCAGCACACGCTGAGTCGTAGTAATTATGACGCCTAAGAGGATGAGAACAACTAACACTGCCACTAAAACACGCCCCCGACCCCCGCGTTTTCTGCGCTTTGCTTGCAGCCTCGGCAGGGAGCGAGGTCTGCCCGACTGTGCTCGTTGCGGTGCTAGGGCTGGTGGCTGGGCAAGTTGCGTCGGTTGCTGCGCTTGATACTGGTATGGGCGGCGCTGAGGCCGTTGCGTTTGACCCAATACGAGCTTGCCCTGTTGATGGGGCGACGAAGGATACATTGGTTCTGTATTGTAATTATCCGTCATACGTTGTCCTTCTCTTTGTCAGTATTATTTATATTTAACGGATGAGAGGACGCAAAGTTGGTTTTTTATTTGTTCTGCCAGTCCTGTAAGCTGGAACTCACTTTTCCATGCCGTGTTGCCACTATCTCGGTCATGATCGCCAGCGCCATTTCTTCTGGAGAAGTAGCCCCAATGTTGAGTCCAATTGGCCCGTGAATGCGCAGCAGTTGTTCATTGGTCACCCCCTGTCTTCTGAGGCGCTCTGCTCGCTGCTGACTTGTTTTGCGGCTGCCAATAGCTCCCACGTAGCCGACGCGACGTGAGAGCACCATCTTAAGTGAAGGTTCATCGAACTTCGAATCGTGTGTCAGCACCGCTACAGAAGTAGACGGGTTGAGGTCCATTTTTTCCAGTACCTCGTCGGGCCATGCCACAATCAGTTCGTCTGCATGCGGAAAACGCTCCGGTGTGGCGAAGGCTGCGCGGGCATCAACAACCACAACACGGTAATTGAGCGTTTTGGCAAAGGTGGTCAAGGGAATAGCGATGTGTCCTGCTCCGACAATGATCAGCGTCGGTGGTGGGGCAAATCCCTCAATAAAGACCTCGAAAGATTGTGTCTCGATAGTGTACATATGCGTCTGGGCGTCGCCATGCCAGATTGCTTGCTCTGCATCTGCTACCACCATTGCATCAAGTTGTGGCAGACCAAGGGTGCCATGAGAAGACGTGTCGGCAAAGACCAGTAGCTTAGCGCCTACCCGCTCTGGCCCATGCACCAGCGTGGCCAGGGCTACCCCTTGTTCTTTGCCCAGCATATCTTTCAATTCTTCATATAATGTACTCATATACCACTTCTCCGCGCACAGTGTTTTGTCTTATCTCAAATATACAATTACCAGTCCAGCTTTTCAACAAACACGTGGATAGTCCCACCACAGGCTAGGCCAATCTGTTCAATGTTTTCTTCTTCCGTGATGCCGAATTCGAGCATTTGCGGCCTGCCGTCCTTGATAACCTCCATCGCAGATTCTACTACTGCCGGTTCAACACAACCTCCGCTCACTGAACCTGCCATCTCGCCCTTTTCGCTCACCGCTAGCTTTGCTCCCGGTCTGCGTGGTGCCGAACCATACGCCCTGACCACCGTAGCAATGGCAACGCGTTCACCACGTGAACGCCATTTCTCTACGTCAGGTAATATATCTCGCATATCTGCCTTGCCTTTCAACACTGCTTGGTTGTACTGTGCTTATGATATATAATCCTTTCCCCAAGCGCAAACACTTGCATTCAAGCATCTTAGCATGACCGGAAGGGGCAGAGCAGCGTGACAAAGTTAACCCACATAAAGGACTTTTTATATCTTGGACAAATCCCTCCAATTCTTCTATGCTAGGTCTAGCAGTCGTTCTTGGAAAAGGAAGGAAAAACATGAAGCTAAAATTTTAGAGTGAGGTATAGAACGTTTCAAGGTAGGTAATAATTTCTATTGCGATCTTTGTTGCTCTGTCTATATTTGCGAGTAAAATACTATTGGTGGTTGAATGATAGTCTTGGGGAATAGGTATCCCTAAATAGAAGGTTTTTAGTCCATATTTCTGGCCATAGATATAGGTTTCGTCTTCTTCTCTTTCGAAGTATCCGTCGATAAAATCCACTTTCTCTTTAAACAATTTTTTTAACGGGCGTATATCAAAACCATAAGCATTCGTTATTGCTACCGCTTTGCCTTTTAGCTCTGTTTCCAGGATGGTATCAATAACGATGACAAATGTCTGAGATTTATCTAATGATTGCGCTACCTCAATCGCTCCATCAAATTCCAACTCTTCATAGTTGGTGAAATACACCGTGGTGCCTGTTGCGCGAGACACTTGATAAGCTACAAACACTCCCGCAAAATTATCTACTAATCCCAGCAGCTTTTGATTATCCATCTTTATGGACATGACCGGACGGGCCAGATCAAAATGAGCTGACAGAACGATGTTCATTTTCGGGGGGTTCCTTTCTGAGCACGTATGATGGATATACCTCTCTCTAGGAGACGTCATGGCCCGCAAAGGCATTATAACTCATGACGTCTCATCTGTGGAAATGGTGCCTGCTCAGCAGGGACGGGCAGGAATTCCCCGCCAGCGGCTGTCTGCTGGGACACTCTCCCCTTTCATCACCAGCGTTTGTGCATCTAGGCACGCGCCAGCACCCACCTCGGCATCGTACAAGACGACGGCCAGTGCCCCGATCGAACTGGCTTGCCCCACCTTGACCCTGGACATCTTCATCACCCGATCCTCATAGAGATGCGTCTGCAAGCCCGCTTCATCCGCTACTGATGCATCGTCGCCTATCTCCAGCAGGTCGAACTCGCTGGTCGCAATGCTATTGAGCCAGGTACGTCGGCCGATACGAGCGCCCAAGAGGCGCAGGAACGGAGCAAGCCACGGTGTTCCTCCGAGTGTGCTCACCAGCATGGGGGTGGCCACCGACGAATACAGACCGGTTATTAGTTCTGTGCGCCGCACCCACACGCTCCACATCGGCTCCACTCGCGGACGGTAGCGACCCACGATCAGCCACTTGAGCAGCACTACTACTAGCACGCAAACCACGCCCAGCCCTAGGACCAGCGCTGGCATGAGGGCCAGCATCGCCAGCGGCGAGAGCACGGCGACTAGCCTGATCGTGACAAACAGGTCAACCAGCATGCTCAGTCCCATGATCGTCGATGGAAGGGTCACGGTGAAGTACTCGATGGCCAGCCGCCAGGCGACTAGGCTGGGACGCGGACGGAAGGTCAGTTCCTCGGGGAACCGCTCACTGGCTTGCCGATGCGGCAGGAAGATTGCCGGTGAACCCAGCCACGTGGTTTCAGGATCCATTGAGCGGGCAGGGGGCACAGAATGCACCCCGAGCAAGCTGTTGTCTCCTATGTGGGTGGACCCGGGTACAATCGCCCCGTTGCCCACGAAGCTGCGCCGTCCCACCTCTACTTGGCCCAGAGCAATGCAGCCACGGTAGAACACTGGCGGCGCGATCACGGTTGCCCCGGCTAGGAAGCTCTCATCGCCAAGCGTCAGCATGTCGGGATCGATGAAGCTGACGATTGAGATCTCGGACCAGCGGCCCAGACGCGCCCCAAGCAGGCGGAGGAAAGGCTTGAGGTAGAGGGTATCATACAACGTGGTGAGCATGCTTGTACTTATGGCGATCAGATGGTCACTGAGCCACTTACGCAACCCCAAGCCACTGCGCTCGCAGTAGATGCCCGCGTGCGCGACCGGCATCACACTCCGCTTGCCGACGATGATGATGGTGCAACTGACCACCACGAACAGCGGGGCGGCTAGGGCCACGCTGGCTATTCCCCAGCTCAGGCCAGCGTGACTAGTGACATAGTCTACCAGCAGGGCACTGGGAACCATCATCAGCAGAGGCAGCCACCAGAGCAGCAGTGCCCCAACCAGGAAGCCGATCAGCACGGTGATGGGCCAGTGGTGGTCATCGGCTTTGGCGGCCATGGTCTCCAGCAAGCGGGGGGCCGTCGGCAGGCGCGTAAGCGGCGAGCCAACCCAGTGTTCGTTCGCTGAGATGACGTGGTCGGCAGGCACCAGAGACTGCTCTCCCACCGAGGCGTTGCTGCCGATCTCGGCCCCAGCTAGGACAACACTGCTCGTCCCTACGAAACTGCCAGCAGCGAGCCGAATGGGTGCCAAGCGCAGCCAGCCGTCTTCCACGACGTGGGGGAGCACTCGAGCTCCGTAGCCAATACTCACGCCGTCACCGATGTCGACGAACAGCGGCGTGCCGACTATGGAGCCGGTGGCAAGGTGGCAGTCACGGCCAAGCCTAGCTCCCAGCAGACGCAAGTAGGGGGGCAGCAGCGGTGAGCCAGCCAACAGGGACACCGGAGAAAGGGCAAGGACTTTGTTATAGAACCACCAGCGCAGATAGGTGACGCCCCAGAGCGGGTACCACCCCGGACGTACGCCGCGCATGATCACACGACCGCCCACTGCGGGTAATAGAACAATAGTGACTCCGAACCAGACGACCGTGCTGGCGAGCAGCTCGAAACCCGAGTGATGCGCAAGGATGCTGCTGCCCGTCAGGAGCCCCGATGTGGGAAGACCCAGCAGCAGCGACACCGCATAGAGCAGCCCGAGCAGGGGAGCCGTCAGCAGGAACATCCAGCTATAGAGCACCACGAACTGTACGAGGCCGCAGCCCAGGACGCGCGCGGTCGAATGCTGCCGGGGGGTTGGTCTCTGGGGGGTGGCAGGCTGCTGCTGGGTGGGGGCAGCCAAGTCAGTCTCGATGAATCGGGCCAGGGTACGGATCGTGGTCTGGGCGTACAGGTCGCCGATCGACAGTCCTTGTAGCTCGGGTTGTCGGCGTAACTGGGAGATGAGACGAGCTGCGGTCAGAGAGTGGCCTCCCAAGTCGCAGAAGAAGTCATCCTCAACGGATACCTCTGCGCAGCCCAGGACTTGTCCCCACACGGCGGCCAGTTGGCCCTCCAAGGGCGTCTGAGCTGGCACATATGGACCCGACCGCAGGCCGAGCGGCGGTGATGTCGGTGGGGGGAAGGCCGCACAATCCACCTTGTCGGCTGCCAGCAAGGGAAAGGCGTCGAGCACCTCGATGAACGAGGGGACCATGTATGGGGGAAGTTGGTGCCGTAAGCTTGCATGGAGCCGTTCGCGCAGGGCGGCTTGGGCATCCGGTGCCTTGCAGTCGTGCAGCGTGACATAGCTGATCAGGTCCTCAACGATGCCTTCTCCTTCACGCGGTAGCACGATGGCCTGCTTGACTGCCTGATCCTGGCGAAGCACGTCTTCGATCTCACCTAGCTCAATGCGATAGCCACGAATCTTGACCTGGGTATCGATGCGGCCCAAGTACTCGATCTCCCCTGAGGCGGTCAAGCGCCCCAGATCGCCGGAGCGGTAGAGGCGTGGAACTTCGGCCCGGTCGTGGGGGAACGGGTTAGGCACGAAGCGCTCGCTGGTGAGTTCGGGGCGATTATGGTAGCCGATGGCGACCCCAGGCCCGCCGATGCAGATCTCTCCACTACTGCTTTGCTCAACAGGGTGCAACTGCTGGTCCAGGAGGTAGATACGATAGGTTGGCAGGGGAGTGCCCAAGGTGACCGGCCGACCAGGCAACAACTCGCCACAGGTAGCAGTGACCGTCGTCTCGGTGGGACCGTATGTGTTGAGCATGCGACGCCCCGGCTTGGACCAGCGGCACACCAGATCGGCCGGACATGCCTCTCCACCGACCAGCAGGCAGCGCAAGGAGGGCACATCGCTCTCGATGGTGCTCAGCAACGTCGGCACGCAGCAGAGCACGGTGATCTGCTGGTCGATGAGGAATGCAGTCAGTCCCTGTCCGAGCCGTCGGGAATCGGTGAAACCCGCGATAAGCGTCGCGCCAGCAATCCAGGTGGGCCAGATCTCCTCGAAGGAGAAGTCAAAGGCGATGGTGATGCCTTGGTAGACACGGTCATCGCTGCTGACAGCGTAGATCGGCGTGACGACGCGCAGGAAATGGGTGATACTGGCGTGCGAGACAGCGACCCCCTTGGGCTTGCCGGTTGTACCGGAGGTGTAGATGATATAGCACAGCGACGAAGGGTCGACGTTGACGTGGGGGCGGCTCGCAGGCTGTACGGCAAGCTGTGTCCACGCCGCGTCGAGCGTCAGCACCGAGCAGGCAAGTCCCTGCGTTTTTTCATGCAAGGACGAGGTCGTGACGACATCACGCAGCCCAGCATCTTGGGCAATGAAGGCCACCCGATCAGCTGGAAATGACGAATCGAGCGGAACAAAAGCCGCGCCAGCTTTGAGCACGCCCAGCAGCGCGACGTAGGTATCCAGTGAGCGCTCCAGCAGGATGCCTACGGGCTGGCCTTCGGCAACGCCGCGCTTGAGGAGCAGATGTGCGAGACGGTTGGCTCGCTGATCAAGCTCTTGGTAGGTGTACTGGGAGTCTGCACAAACGACGGCGATCCTATCCGGTCGCTGATCGCAGGTCTGCTCGAAGTAGTTTGCCAGGCACGTGATCTGTCCGGTGAGGAGCGTGTAGTTGGAGGTGTCAGAACGCTCAGTGAACATGCGTTCTATCGTGAGAAGGGATTGACTCTCAAGAAGCTCATTAGTAAGACCAGTCATTATGTCCTCCTTTTATGTATATATCCATCTGTATTCTCATGAAGACGATCTGTGACCGCTGTGCCCTGGCAGCACTCTGCGCACAATCTCTCAGGTCTGGGCATCGATCGCACGTAGCCCTTTCTCGAAGCGACCTTCTTATCACAAACTATACAGGAGTTTCATAAAAGAACGATTTGGAAAGTGTAAAGATGATGTAAGAAGCCTGCAAATAGTTAATAAAGTGTGTACATGAGGGGCTTCCCACAGGATGCGCGCAGCAAAAGTCAGAGAAGTACGTCACGAAACTAGCTGGAAACATGATAGCTAGAGTGGGGCAGTGCCTGTTGACAAACCATATTAGGTCATGTTAATATCTATTAGCATGCCCTAATAAAAACGACGCTGTTCGCAGGGCATCTAGACACTACGGAGTAACGAGTACAACCCCCTTGCTCACGAGGGGGAAACGATGAAAGGATGCAGCTATGCCTATTGGAACGATTATTCTACTTGGAGCATTTGCGGGGCTTACTATTTATCTTGGCCTGCCCCTTGCCTTCCTGAAAAACGTTCCTCAATCGGCCAAAGTATTTTTAGGGATGCTTGCAACAGGCGTCCTGATCTTTCTACTGTACGATGTCGTCAGTAAGGCCAGTGAGCCTATTGCTACAGCCCTGGATGAGGTGCGTACACACAACACAGGGGTTGGCACCTTTTACCTGGATGTCTTGCTGCTCGTGTTCGGCATAGGGCTGGGTTCAGTAGGACTCGTCTATTTCAATAGCTACGTCTTCGGACGAGTAGGCAAAAAGAAACAGTCTGCTGTCGTGAATACCGCTGGCACTGGTGTCCTTGCTGCACCGCAACTTGCCGTAGCGGGGATAGAATCTCAACAATTAGCCATGACTGAGGTCGCTGCTCTTGATGTACAGTCCAGCGCTGGCAGTGTTGTTGCTACTAAGGCACGACCCAATGGCGGAGGTGCCGCTGCTATTTCTGAAAAGAGAGAGCTGACACCTCATATGCTTGCTCTGCTGATTGCCACTGGCATTGGCTTGCATAACTTCTCGGAGGGACTGGCCATCGGTCAATCCGCTGCTGTGGGTGCGCTCCAACTTGCCATCGTCTTGATCGTGGGTTTCGGACTGCACAACATGACTGAGGGCTTTGGTATCGCTGGTCCATTAACGGGTCAGCCCGTCTCCTGGAAGTTCATCGCCCTATTGGGGCTAATTGGCGGGGGTCCAACTTTCCTTGGAACGATAGTTGGCATCATCTTCCACTCGC
>JAFATZ010000135.1 GCA_019243675.1 Ktedonobacteraceae bacterium
ATCAAGGAAGGCACGCAGAAAGGGCCAGTGCCGATACATATCTTGCAACAGTTTGAGCCTTTGCATATCCTGCCCGATATACTCCTCAAGAGCGCCTCCAACACCGTACCAGCTTGGCAGCACGTAGCGACTCTGCATCCAGGCGAACACCCAGGGAATAGCACGTAGTTCTTCTATAGAGCGTCTCGCAGTCCGGCGTGCAGGACGCGAACCAATGTTGACCCAGCCCAGTTCTGAGATGGGCGTTGCTTGCTCAAAGAAGCGTAAAAACTCTGCATCGTCGTAGATCAAGTTGCGATAACGGCGATATGCACTTGCTGAGAGCTGTTCCATGCTGTCAATCCAGGCTTTGCAGGGGGTAGGGTTCATCTGTTCATCGCTGATGCTCGAACGCATCACACCAGCCACAATCAGCTCCATATTGCGAATAGCGATCTCGTGTAGGCCATACTTGAAGGAGAGCATCTCTCCTTGCTCGGTAATACGCAGTCTGCCGTTGACTGTGTCGGGCGGCTGTGCGAGGATAGCCTCGTAGATAGGACCACCACCACGCCCAATCGCACCACCACGACCGTGAAAGATAGTGATGCTGATACCATAACGGTGTCCGAGCGCAGCCAACTCGCTTTGTGCCTTGTAAAGTTCCCAGCTCGAAGTAAGAATGCCTCCGTCTTTGCTACTATCTGAATAACCAAGCATTACTTGTTGCTGCTGCTTGCACTGCTGTAGATACGCTTGATAGTCCGGGTGGTTGAAAGCATGCTCAAGGATACCTGAGCAAGAGCGTAAATCATTGATAGTTTCAAAGAGCGGAACGATGGGAAGGTCGTCGATACCTACCTCTTTACAGAAAAATTGTATCTCTAATAGATCGCTTAGGGCGTGCGACATACTGATAATGTAGCATACTACCGCTCCTTTACCAAAGTCTTCTCGTGCCTGATGAATGTTCTTGAAGGTTTCTAGGACATGACAGGTATCGGTGCTCAAATGCAGGCCCGGACGCGAGAGAATACGTGGGTCGCGTAGCAGCATTTCCAGCACCTTTAGACGCTCCGCCTCTTCAAGTTGCATATAGTCTTGCTGCGTTACTTTTGTGATGTGTAACAGTTCAGCCAGCGCTGCTGCATGCCGCTCGCTATGCTGTCGCACATCCAGAGCCGCAAAATGGAAGCCGAAGACCTCCACCTGGCAAATGAGTCTGGCTAGTTCGCCTTGGGCAAGCTCCTGTTCACCGTCTGCCAGCAGACTATCACGTACGAGTTTCAGGTCATCAAGCAACTCTTGCGCACTGTTGTAAGCTACTGCTCTCTCCTCCACCCCGGGGACACGATAAATCGGGCCCCTACCTTCAGCGGGTACGAGCGGCTCTAGACGCTTCCATATGAAGGAAAGCTTAAGACGATATGGTTCTAGAGTTCCCCGCTTACCTCGCTCTTGGTTATAGGCAGGAAGGCGACGTGCATCCTCGTCGAGTGAATCCTGTAGGGCCGACGTAATATGTGAGTGGGTACTGGATTGTGAGTATTCCTGGGCTAGTGCATCAAGGGCTGTTCGATAGTGTCTAATCAGATAGTAGCGTTGTAGGTCTAATGCTGCGAACAGTGTATCCGGCTTCACAAAGGGATTGCCATCCTGGTCACCGCCAATCCATGAGCCAAGACGTAAGAATGGTGGAAGATTTAGATCAGGGTATTCTTTATGAAGCAATTCTGCAAACTCGGAGTAGAGATCGGGGATGGCATTGTAGAGAATTCCATCAAGATAATAGAGGCCCATCTTAATCTCATCTTCTGGTTGTAGACGGACGTGGCGTACAGCATCGGTACGCCACAGCAAATCAATGATGCTCTCTAACTCCCGCTGCCAGTGCTTCCACTGACGCTCTGTCATATCGTGCTTGGCCTCACGCGCTTTCAACAATTCTGCGATACGCCGCAACTTGGTAATCAGACTGCGGCGCGTCGCCTCGGTAGGATGAGCTGTGAAGACAATATCTATCGTGAGCTGGTTCAACAGGTGTTGTAGTGTTTCAGCGTTGAGCGCTTTCTGTTTAAAGGTAGCAACTAATTCAGCTAATGACCCCTTGGGCGGCTTGTGCGACTGTTCTAACTCGTGAATATGACGGCGGCGAATGCGATGATACTGCTCAGCCGTATTCACGAGGTGAAAATAGATGGTAAAGGCACGAATAACACCCACGGCGGTATTGAGATCGCATTGCTCTATTGTCTGTGTAATTTTCTGGTCAAGTGTGGCAATTTCTTGGTGAAGTTGTCTGGCTTCAGCAGCGGATGCTTGTGCAAGGGCTATAGCGCACTCGCGTAGCCGCTTGCAGTCTAGTCGCAGTTGCTCTACCACCTCAAAGATGGGGTCACTTCCATACCGTTTTATCGCTTGCCCCAGTGCGTTGCCGAGAGTGCGAATATCCTGGCGTAGTGGGGCTTCTTTGCTGTGAAGGCTGTCTGGTTCTATCATCAAGAGAGGTCCTTGTGGGTGTTCAAAGAAGAGGCTTACAAAAGATTATCTACTCACACTTTGTTCTCTCTATTCTATCACATTTTCAACTACTCTCTTCATGCTCATGACTGCCAACTCAGGGCTTTGCCATTCTGCTGCTTGCCAAAACCCCGCCTCCGACGTTTTGAGAGCAGTGTGGTGAGGCTGGGCAACCACTGATGCCTTTTCTGCCAGCATGAGAAAGCCCTAACTGCCAACTTGGCTAGCGGGAAGCCGAACATAATTTTTGTATGCCATGCACAAGAAAAGTTATCAATCTTCATATACTTTGCCTATGCAAATGTTTTAGCAGAGTTTCTATAATCTATCTATAATTTTATTTATAAAGGAAGAGCTTGCACAAAACGTACAAGAACGACGTTTTTCTTCAAGGCTCTAGTGCAAAAGGAAGGAAGTCCCTTATGGCAGCCGTAGAGAATGTGGGTAGCGCACTGCCTGTGTTTGGAAAGCAAAAATTTGTCCTGGGTGTCCTTGGCATCCTAGCGGTAGGAATCCTAGTGGGCTTTGCTGCAGCACTACTTGCAGGTGGGTCCTCAGGAGCCTATAAAGCTGATGCTATCAATACAGGTGATACTGCCTGGGTGTTGACGGCAGCCGCACTGGTCATGATAATGACGCCAGCCGTAGGATTTTTTTATGGAGGCATGGTACGAAGCAAAAATGTCGTCAGTATCCTCAAACAATCTGTGCTTGTGCTTGCCTTGATAGGTGTGCAATGGGTTCTATTTGGGTATAGCTTGGCATTTGGTAAGGACATAGGAGGTGGTCTTCTCGGCGGGCTTGGTTTCTTTGGCCTGTATGGCGTTGGCTACGCGCCAAATCCTGACTACGCGCCAACTATCCCGCATCTGGCATACATGATTTTCCAGGGTATGTTCGCTATCATTACACCGGCACTCATCATTGGAGCATTCGCCGAACGCATCCGCTTCCGTACGCTGGTTATCTTTATCCTGTTATGGTCCACCCTGGTCTACGATCCCATTGCCCATTGGGTATGGAGTCCCGATGGGTGGATCCACAAACTTGGCGCTCTCGATTTTGCGGGAGGGACGGTCGTTCATGCTAGTTCAGGATTTGCCGCCCTTGCAGCGGCCATCGTGGTTGGGAAGAGAATAGGGTTCCAGAAGGGAGAAGCCACAGCGGCCAATAATGTCCCGCTCACCATATTGGGCGCAGTCCTTCTCTGGTTTGGCTGGTTCGGTTTTAACGCAGGAAGCGCCCTAGCGGCTTCACCTCTGGCCGTGAGTGCATTTGTCACCACCAACACCGCAGCAGCGGCAGGAGCACTTACATGGATGTTGCTCAGTTGGTTTGAGAATGGACGACCAAGCGCCCTGGCGACAGTAACAGGAGCAGTGTGCGGCCTGGTTGCTATCACTCCTGCAAGTGGATTTGTTGGTCCTATGTCCAGTATCGCCATCGGCGTGATCGGTGGCCTTGTGACCTACCTGATGCTGCTTTTACGCTCCAAGCTGACACACATCGATGACACGCTTGATGTGTGGGCTGCACATGGCATGGGAGGCCTGACAGGTGCGTTGCTTACTGGCGTGTTTGCTGAGAAAGTGATTAATAGCGCGGGGGCTAACGGCTTGCTCTTCGGCAATCCGAGGCAACTGTTGGTGCAAGTTATCGCCGTTGTAGCAACAGTAGCATTTTCGTTTGCAGTTACATTTCTCTTGCTCAAGCTTCTCTCCCTCATCGGACTGCGGGTCACCAGCAGAGAAGAGGCGCTCGGACTTGATCTCGCAGTGCATGGAGAGGAGGGATACCG
>JAFATZ010000030.1 GCA_019243675.1 Ktedonobacteraceae bacterium
GCCGACGATGTCATTCTGATTCCGGCTGGTACATGGCACTGGCATGGGGCCACCCTCAACTCGCCGATGTGCCACCTTTCAGTGATGAAGCGTGGCACTTCCGACTGGGAAGTGGACATGAAGAATTGGGCAGTAGGCTACGACGAGGCTGGATAAGAGAATACATCTTTAGTGGACTTCCTTGGCGCGAAAACATGTTATAATTCCTCATGAACACTCGTTCTTATTTTATAGGAGATAACATCCTCCATATACTCAGAGAGGTCACCTATGCCCATATGTCAACTCGCGCCTGATGTGGCCGCTAAAATCGCTGCTGGGGAGGTTGTCGAGCGGCCTGCCTCCGTGGTCAAAGAATTGATCGAGAATAGTATTGATGCAGGAGCGACTCAGATTCGCGTCGATTTGATGAATGGAGGGCTGCAGCTTATTCGCGTCACCGATACTGGTTGTGGCATTCCTGCCGATGAACTAGCCCTGGCCTTGGCGCGTCATGCTACGAGCAAGGTAACGCAGATTGATGATCTGGAGCGTATTCGCACGCTTGGCTTTCGCGGCGAGGCTTTGGCTAGTATTGCCGCTGTGGCGGAAGTGACATTGCTCAGCCGCCCACGCACAGCGGCCCAGGGAGCACAGGTCAGCGCGGCTAATGGGCAGCTTTCGGAGGTTACAGCAGCGGCTTCACCGGAGGGAACGATGGTGACGGTACGCAATCTGTTTAGCGCGGTTCCTGCTCGGCTCAAATTTCTCAAGGGACGCAATACCGAGATCAGTCATTGTCACCACCTGCTTGAACAGTATGCGCTGGCCTACCCCGAAATTCGCTTCAGCGTGTTTAGCGAGGGACGCCAGATTTTAGCTACAACGGGCGATGGACAACTCTCTGGCGTGCTGCTCGAAATTTATGGCTTACAGATAGCAGAACAGATGATAGCTGTAAGCGACGTGGAGCATTCCGACGATGCACAGTATCCCAGGGTCAGTGGCTACGTGAGCCGTCCTACCTGTTACAAAAGCACGCGCCAGCACATCTCGTTCTTCGTCAATCGCCGCTGGGTACACAGTCGCGTGCTCACTGCCGCCGTGGAGGAGGCGTATCACTCACTTTTGCTCACAGGACGCCACCCCATCGCCGTCGTTAATATCCAACTCGATCCTGCGCTACTTGATGTGAACGTACACCCGGCCAAAACAGAGATTCGCTTCCTGAAGGAGCGCCGCGTCTTTGCAGCCATTGTGCGTGCTGTACGCCAGGCACTGCTACAACAGCCGGGGATGCCGCAATGGCAGTCTACACGCTCTTCTAAAGAGCACACACGCTCACCTCTCACTACATCCATTCCAAACGAAGAGCACGAGAGCACTGATGCAGAGTTTATAGCATCGATTGATAGCGAGGAAGTACCTCCCTTGCCAGCAGACAATCCCTGGCTCACCGCATTGGAGGAGGAGTTAGACGGCAAACCGCCGATACTGTCGCGCCTCTGGCAGAGCCATATCCCTCGCTCAGACGCGACACGTGGCGTAGAAACGTCCTCTGCACAAGTCTCTCACGGTCAAGTAGAAGCACCGCCAGTAGACTCACAACAACTCACTGACACCCCAGTAGAGGCGTCTGCCGTAAACTTTCAGCGGATAGAGGCACAGCCTGCAGAGGTCCAACAACTAGCAACTAGGCAGCACAAGGCGAACAAAACTGTACAAGGAGATGCCCCTGCACCCTCTGTAGAGAGCCAACTCATCCTGCAAGCTGCGTTACACGCCTCACAAGATAAGCAACAGGGACGCCTGCCTCGCTTGCGTGTAGTGGGGCAGCTTGCCCAGAGCTACATCGTGACAGAGGGCGAAGATGGCATGTACTTGATCGACCAGCACGCCGCTCATGAGCGTATTCTGTTAGAGCGCATGGTAGCGGCGTTGAAGACGCGTCAGGCTTTTTCGCAACTGCTGCTCACGCCCATTGCGCTCGAACTTGCGCCACAGGAACTAGAGGCGCTCGAAGACCATCGGCAGCAGTTGGAACATATTGGCTTCACTCTAGAGGAGGGAGATCATCATACACTGCTTGTAAAGGCGGTACCGAGCGTGTTGGCGAAGCAGGTCAATGCACGTTCCGTCCATGAACTCTTGCTCGATCTGACTTCGCCTGAAAATCTGGGACACACAGAGACCTGGGAGGAGCGAGCGCTGGCGAATGTGGCCTGTAAAGCGGCCATCAAGGCCAACTACTTCTTGACGACGAGTGAGATGCGCGAAATGCTAGAGCAATTGGAGCAGACACAGGCACCCTTTAGTTGTTGCCACGGTCGCCCGACCATGATACACTTTAGCCTCTCTACCCTAGCACACGAGTTTGAGAGGCGATAACGCTATGCGCGCCGATGTGCTGACCTCTGCGGGGAGCTGGCAGAGTGAGCGTCCCTTGCTCACATATCTTGTTCCTAGCGAACTTCAAGCCGACGTGCGTGTGGGGCAGTTGGTGGCAGTGCCTTATGGCGAGCGGCTCGTTGAAGGCATCGTGTGGAGCATTCAGCCGGAGGAGGACACGAATCGTGAGGAGGACACGAATCGTGAGGGCACGATAAATCGGGCCCCTACGGGCGAAGAGGTGGTGCGTCCGCTGCATGCTATTCTTGATGATGAGCCTGCTCTGTTAGGGCATCAGATGGCGCTGGCCGAGTGGATAGCCGAGTATTATGTGACACCATTGTCTCAGGTTGCACTAATGATGCTCCCCCCTGGCCTGATGCAGCGTTCGCAAGTGGTCTTACATCTGGTGAAGGATGAGTACGGAGAAAGCGTTGAGACATGTGCTGCCTCCTCTTTGCAACTGCGAGCGCTGATGGGTCTGCTGCTCTGCGAGGGAGAGCTTGACGTTGAGCGTCTCAAGACGATGTTGGGGCCGAAGCGTGCCAAAGAGATGCTTGAGGAGGGGTTGGCGAGCGGCCTTATCGAGCGCGAGGCGCAGTTACAGCGTCCGAAAGCCAAAGCACAGCACAAGCGCATTGTACGCCTTATTGCACAGGGGGAGGCTCTGGAGGATTGGCGGCGACAAAAGGAGGCTCGGCTACAAACTATCCAGCCAGTGCCGATGGCTGCCGACAATGTGCGCCGTCGCACCTCTCTCAAGAAAAGCGCACGGCAGCGAAAAAGCGCTCTGCCCGACCCCTGGGCGCTTCCTACTGTGGCCGCCACCTTGACGCTACAGGATAAAGAAGCGCTGGTAGCACAACATCAGCTTGCTGCTATACATCTCTTAGAACAGAGTGAGAGCCAAGCCTCCCATCGCTATTGGACGCAGGGTATGCTGTGCAAGGCATGCGCGTTAACTAGGACGCAATTGCAGCAGTTGGTGCGTGAGCAGATTATCGCTATCGAAGAAGTCGAGATACGGCACGACCCGCTGTTAAGACGCGCCATTCCTGCTAGCACGCCGCTCTCGTTGACGCCTGATCAGCAACAGGCGTTGCACCACATCGTGGGCGAGGAGACACTGCAGCAATATCATATCAGGCCGCTACTCTTACATGGTGTAACGGGCAGTGGCAAGACTGAGGTGTACCTCCAGGCATTAGCAGCGGTGATCGCGCAGGGCAAACGCGGCATCTTGCTAGTACCCGAAATTGCCCTTACCACTCAAGCGGTACAGCGTGTCGCAGGGCGCTTCCCCGACCGTGTGGCTATTATCCACGGCAGGTTGAGTGTGGGAGAGCGCTACGACGAATGGCGGCGTATCCGTGCTGGGCAGGTAGATGTGGTTATCGGTTCGCGCTCGGCCCTCTTCTCACCAGTGCCAGACCTGGGTATCATTATTCTTGACGAAGAGCACGAGCCAGCCTATAAGCAGGGTGAACGCAGGCCAACGTACCATGCACGCGAGGTTGCTATCATGCTCGGCTATATCTTGCACATCCCTGTCGTGCTGGGCAGTGCCACTCCGGCAGTGGCAACATTCTATAGTGCCGAGCAGGGTGCCTACAGGCTAGTCGCATTGCGTGAGCGCATTGGAGCAACACTCCCTCCTGTAGAAGTAATCGACCTGCGCAACGAACTGCACTCGGGCAACACCAGCATCATCAGTCGCCGCTTGCATGAAGAACTGGAACTCGTGCTGAACTTGGGACAGCAGGCTATTCTCTTCTTAAACAGACGTGGGGCAGCCAGTTGTATTCTGTGTCGCGACTGCGGCTTTGTGGCAATGTGTGATCGCTGCGATATTCCGTTGACCTATCACGCAACGGAGCGTATGCTGCTCTGTCACTATTGTGGCGGATGCAAGAAGATCATTCAATTTTGCCCCAACTGTAACAGTTCGGGTGTCCGTTACTTTGGCCTTGGCACAGAGAAGGTGGAGGCAACGCTACAACGTGCCTTCCCCTCGGCGCGCCTGTTACGCTGGGATAAAGACACCGCACGCAACTTGCGTGCCCATCAGGAATTGCTGGATAGTTTCGCCAACCGTGAGGCCGACATTCTCGTGGGAACCCAGATGATCGCCAAGGGGCTTGACCTGCCAGGGGTCACGCTCGTCGGCGTTATCTCTGCCGATATCGCGCTCAACTTGCCTGACTTCTCAGCCTCTGAGCGCGCATTCACTTTGCTCACACAGGTTGCGGGCCGCGCTGGGCGTGGAGCAGAAGCTGGTCGCGTCATCATTCAAACCTTCAATCCGCAGCACTTCTGCATCGAAGCGGCCTCCCGTCACGACTATCACGAGTTCTACGCTACTGAGATTGAGGCCAGACAGCGCTACGGCTATCCCCCTTTCCGCCAATTCGTCAAGTTCACCTACAGCCACGAAAATAGGCATCGCTGCCAGAATGAAGCTCTACTCTTAGCCGAGCGCCTACAAGAGTGGATCGACCGCCTCGGCCTGCTCAACACCGACATCGTCGGACCCGCCCCCGCCCTCATGGAGCGCATGCGCAGCAAGTACCGCTGGCAAATCATCGCTCGCGGCCCCGATCTGCACCGCTTGCTCCGGGTGATTGATACGCCTGGGTGGGAGGTGGATATTGATCCGGTGAGTACGATATAAAAAAGAACAGGGCTAATTCCTCAAGAAAGCGCATCATCGCTCATTTCCAGTTGGTCAGCAAATTTTCCATAGTGGCGCGGTCTTTCGCGTGCTATATCATCAAGTAATTTATCATATATCTTTGCCTTACCAGCATACTCAATGAGCAACTGAATCTTGCCACTTTTTGAGGTCAGATTCCAGGCTTCGGAAGGTAGATCGGTGCTCTCTGTTTTTTGAATTCCTTCAAGACTAAGATAGAGGGGATGATAGTAGTCGTATATGAACGCTGACAAATCTTCATTTTCAAACGCTGCATCCAATAGTTTGCGAATAGTAGCAGTATTGTATCGCTTGGCTTTAGAAGGCGGTAGTTTGAAAGCCTCGTGGCTATAACTATCGAAGTCTTGCAACGTTGATACACCCAATGCCAAAAGTAATTCTTGCATGGCTTCATTCCAACGTGACCTGTCAGTAAAATTAATCCATTGATACTGGGCGAGGTAAGGAGGTACTTCGGTAGGTGTGAGGAGCAAGGGAATAAGACGGCACTTCGTCTCTCGTGCATTGGAGGGAAAAAGCGACCTGTATTCCAGTAGTACGGATTTACTAGCCACTCCTGCCGGAGAAAGCACTACGAGCATGTTACGACTTTGAGCAATTGCTTTCTCTGTTTCGCTTGCCCATGCTTGCCCTGGCTGAATCTTCCTATCGCTCCAAACTCGTAATCTGGCAATTTCTAAGGAAGGTAACAAGTAGCCTTTTACCCAATCAGCGTCTTTTCTACTGTAACTGATGAATACATCGTAAAGAAACTCTGGCGCTTTTTTCGGTTGAGGCTCGCGTTCATTTAATGCAACCCTGATCCAGGCTT
>JAFATZ010000149.1 GCA_019243675.1 Ktedonobacteraceae bacterium
CCATCGGGACTTTGTTTTCTAGTTCCATATCGAGAACCCACCTTTCACAGATGGGGCTTCCATCTGCATTGACTGCTCTTCCGTAGAGCACCCCGAATGCTTTGGCGCTCAGTTTAGCTTTCTTGCGAAAGTAGCGCATGACTTGTCCAGCATTGGGCCATCCCGCCCATTCTCCGTCTTGCTGTACCGCAAAGGGTCCGTATTGGCCACCCTCTCCCCAATAGATGGTTTGTGTCGCCTGTGCTCGTGTTTTTGCTGCTCGTGTCACGAAAGACGCTCCCTTCCCTAGGAAATAATACTATTCGTTTCTCTAACAAGTATAGAAGAGAGCGCGTTGTTTGTCTAGATAAGCCATATGCAAAACAGATGTTACAACTTCATGTTTTTTAGTGGTACACAGTTCGTAGTGCGCTATGTGTGTCTTGCCCCAAGAGTTGACCATGATATCCTTTGCAATGGATGAACTTTCATTCCCGCTCCTTGAGTGGTAAATATCCATAGATCAATTGCAATAAAGAGAGGAAATTATGCAGAGATCGAATAGTGAGGTAGCCCATTTTCGAGAGCAACAAGCGTTAGAGGAACAAGCCGCGTGGCTTGGGCTACACGGGCTTGCCTCGGGTACTGCACGCCATGAGGTGATTCTCAAACGTATCGGGCAAGGTGCAGAGCGCATTCTGCAACTGCTTGACGAAGGCAAGCATCAAGAAATGCACAAGCTCATGACGACTGACCCGTGGGGGAGAGAAGTGCGCCGCGTCACACGGCATAGTCGTCGAGACAGGGGGAAGGAGGGGTCCAATGGGTAAACGGATCCTGGTGGTGGAGCCATCCCCCACGCTACGCGCTATCCTGCAGATGTATTTTGAGCGAGACGGCCATCAGGTCGCGCTCTTTGAAGATTATCAGGCGGCGACTCAGGCCCTGCCGCGTTTCCAGATAGAACCACCAGAACTCGCGTTTGTGGCCATACATGCTAATCGGCCCGAGAGCTTCGATCTAGTGAGAGCGCTCAGGCAGCAGTATGCTTGGGTACGGCTTGTGCTGCTGATTATGCAGGAGGAGAGCAACCAGTTCGCTGTACAACGTTTGGTGGAAACGGCCCAGGCGGCTGCGCTGCTCAAACCCTTCAGCATCAAGGATGTGCTAGCCTTAGTTGCCACTTCTGTACTAGATGCCAATGCTGCGCTAGGTGGAGCAAACTTAAAAAGGGAGAGTTGAAAGGGTGATGTGTGTTGCGTTGCTCTTCAGCCCGCAACACACATCACCTTTTCAGTGTATGAACGTTATACGAGAGAAATGTCCATAGAGCCTGAATTTTCGTCAAGTGTTATAAAGGCCCGTGGGGCCGCGCCATGATCGGCGTGGATGGCGGTTCCAGAAGAGGCGAAGTTCGTACTGATGTTGCCTGCCTTGGTCACCGCGTCCACGTGGAATGATGAGCTATTAGGCAACTTGACTGAGATGAAGCCTTGATCAGTTGTCAGGTGTGCGAAGCTAAAGTGGTCAACTGAGCCAGCGAAGGCAATTGTGCCAGTCTTAGCCTTGAGTAGGGAACTGCCCGTGAGCGTGACCTGTGACGTAGTAATGTTTCCATTTCCCACCTCAAGGTCCATCTGACCAGTAACGCCCGTAACGTTAATAGTGCCACTGTTCTCTTTCAATCTCAACTCAGACTGAGCAGGAACGTTCACCTTCACAAAGGCATTCGCGACCAGACTTGGGTTAGCAACCGTATACACCCCATTGACTTGTCGCTGTGTACCAATCTGTTGACCATTGACAAACACACTAAGCGTATTGGTAGTATCGGCGTTGACAACAATATTTCCTGACTGCCCACTGAGTTCAAAGATCAGTGATGGGCTTGAAGTGTTCACATTAGTTTGCACGTTAGTGGCAGTATTGGAGGACGTATTTACAGCAAATGAGCTAAGTGCATTATTCGCAGAAGCTGGACTACATGCAGCCATAAGCAAGAGGAATGCTACCGCTGCCAGCCCGAGACCTGTGTGTTTGATCCATTGCATTTTCATATTTTTGTTTTCCTTTATGTATAATTTTTTGTTAGAGGTTTTTAGAGAAAAATGAAAGGTAGACAACCTCTTTGATATTCTACCCTCTACACTGACAATGATAGCCCAACATTATAAAATGGCCTATGAACTGTTGCACAATTTGGTTGTTAAGTGGAACTCAAAAATGAAACGGTGCTCTCTCTTTCTGCGTGCCTATACTAGGATCAAGTTTGTGCATTTCTAAAGAATTCCAGTCATAATAAGGACTACTCACATGATGAACGTAACGAGAATAGGCATCTATGCTGTCAACATCGACGATGAAGGGGTCAAAGTGGCCAGCACAAAAAGCGGTACTATCACCTTGACACACGAAGATGCTCTTGAGCTTGCTGCTTTTATTTTATCTCACCGAGCAGATATTGAAACGATGCAACAGCAGCAAGCAGGTGAGACCATCGCTCCACCTGCAACCGAACCGGAGTAAAAGCAAGAAGCAGGCGAACCAAAGTAAAGAGGAGAACACCGTGAAACTCCTACGAGCAGTGATTCTTGACATTGATGGGACATTGCTAGATAGCAACGATGCTCATGCTCACGCCTGGGTTGAAGCCATGAGCGACTATGGATACAGCGTTCTCTTTGAAAAGGTTCGCCCTCTTATTGGGATGGGGGGCGACAAAGTGCTGCCAGAAACGCTGGGTATCGAGAAGGACAGTGAGCAGGGTAAACGTATCAGTCAGCGACGGGGAGAGATTTTCAAGACACGCTATCTCTCTCAGATCAAGCCTTTCTCCCAAGCCCAAGATCTACTCCAATGCATGCACGATCATGGCCTTGCTCTGGTGGTGGGCTCGTCTGCTGAACCAGACGAATTGAAAGCCATGCTCCAACTCATTGGCCCTCATGTTTCAGACCTCATTGGGCAGCAAGCATCATCCAAAGAGGCTAAGCGGTCCAAACCTGACCCCGACGTGATACAGGCTGCTCTTGAGCGGGGAGGCTATCCTGCTAGTGAGGTTGTCATGCTGGGGGATACGCCCTATGACATCCAGGCAGCGGCCGAGGCCAATGTTGCAACCATCGCCCTTCGCTGCGGAGGATGGAAAGACTCTGATTTAGCAGGGGCGCTTGCGGTCTATAATGACCCTTCTGATCTGCTGGCCCACTACGGAACTTCCCCTCTTGTTCGGGATATTCCTGAGTGCTGCTGAGACATCAGTTCAATCTCCTCATGTTGTATGATTGGAGAAGCGCTTGGTGTGCAGCCGAGCGCAAAGATCAAGGAGAGACGAACTATGCATGAACGAACTGACGAAGCCTTTGAACTGGGTGAACGCCTTACTGTGGTGGGCAGCAAGCTGGTTGCTGGAGACCCTGCACCTGATTTTCTCTTGGAGTATTTTGATAGCAGTGATTCGAGTATGCACCAGATGCGGCTGGCAAATTCTGCCGGAACCGTGCGACTCTTGAACGTGATCAATTCCCTCGACACTCCCGTCTGTCACGTCGAGACACGACGCTGGGAACAGCTTTCAAAGGAGTCTCTACCTGACGTTCACGTCTACACCATCAGCATGGATTTACCCTTTGCACAGGCTCGCTGGCAGTCTGCCGAGGGGGTGACCCATCATGCTCTTTCAGCCCATCGCAGCGAACGCTTTGGGCAAGATTATGGAGTACTCATCAAGGAGTGGAGGCTGTTGCAACGGGCTGTTTTCGTCATTGATCGGCAGGGCCGCATTGTCTATACGGAATATGTAGCTGACCAGATGCGTGAACCGGACTATGAGGCAGTTCTTGAGGCAGTTCGTCAAGCACAAGCGGCTTGAGAGATGGAACAAGGAAAAAGGGGATTATGATGAGCGAAAAACGATCTTGGGTATTGGTTGCTGCGTGGTTTGGCACGATTGCTTTAGTGGGATTGCTGAAACGCATCCTGGAGCGGCAGAGAGCCTAAACTATGAGATGCAGCTCATATGGAGTGTGCGCTGTCGTGGTCCATCTAACTCAACAAGAATAACACGCTGCCACGTGCCCAGGAGCAGGTGATGGTTGGCATATGGAATAGCAAGCGTCGGGCCGATAATTGTTGACAGAATGTGGTCGGGTGTATGCGCGGGATCGTGAGGGTGGCGATAGGATAGTGCTGGCAAGAGATGTCGCAGCGCATCCAACAAATCACGGTCTGTACCTGGGTCCAGGTCTGCCGTGGTCAAGGCGCAGGTAGTATGCGCGACGAAGAGCGCACAGATGCCATCTTCGGGTGTCATTGCTCGCAAAGTCGTTTCTACTATTGCTGTGATATCTATTACTTCATCTTTTTTGCGTGTGGAGATCGTTATCGTTCTCATTGTGCGTTCCTAAGCATTGTAGGTGGCCTGCAATGGTTCGACAACTTCGCTGGCAAGGCGGTGAACAGTCCCCCGCAAGTATGGGGAGTAGAGGTACAGGACCAGGTGTGTCGCTCCTGCTGCGATGAAGCCCTGTGTGGCAGCGCGTGTCGCGTGCAAGTCATGTGGGTTGACCGCAATTTGTACAGAGCGTTCGATAGTGGACGGGTCCCGTCCGATAGCAGTGCAGTGTTCGGCAAGTATCTGGCTTTTGCGTGTGAACTCTTCGACAGAGCCATCAGAAAAGTTCCAGATACCAATGGGAAAGTTCCAGATAGTGGCGTGTTGAGCCACAACGCGCAACATCAATTTTTCGCCGCTGCCACCAAGGACGAAAGGAGGATAGGGTTTCTGCGCAGGCTTTGGTTCGCAGTAGGCGTTGCGGAGGTGGTAGTACTGACCATCGAAGTTGGCAGCTTTCTCAGTCCACAACAGCTTGATAACCTCACAAGCCTCGCCTAGTCGTCGGATGCGTTCGCCTGAAGAGTAAAGGGGAATATCGTAGGCGTTGTGCTCGATCTCATTCCAACCAGCTCCGATGCCGAAGTCGAGCCGACCCTGTGAGATAAGATCGACAGTAGCGCCCATCTTAGCTAAGACAGCGGGATGGCGATAGGTGTTGCCAGTGACCATTAGGCCAAGGCGCAAACGCTTTGTCTGTGCTGCAAAGGCGGCAAGTGTTGTCCAACCTTCAAGACAAGGCCCTGTCGGATCGTTGCCCAGCGACATGAAGTGATCGAAGAGCCAAGCGTGCTCGATAGCGGGTATCTCGTCCGCTTCGCGCCAGACGTCGAGCATGGCATCGTAAGTTGTGAACTGGGGAGCAGTCTTGATACCGAACCGCAGTCTCTTCTGAGTTGTCATGAAGTGTTTACTCCTCTTAGAAAAAAAGAAGTTTTCGTGTTAAATGCGTTCTAATGGCTCAAACCCAAGTACACGCAGCACATTATTCATTGTTTGCACTGCAGCAGATACGAGCAGGGCGCGGAAGGCTTTGACACGCTCGTCGGTCTCGCGAACGACGGGGGGAGTGTGCTCGTAGAAATCGCTGAAATGCGTAGCCAGTTCATAGGCGTATGCCGCTAGTATATTTGGAGCAAGTTGCTCTGTTGCTTCTGCTAGGGTACGCGGGTAGGCGTCAATGTGACGCAATAGCTCCCACTCGCTCTGTTCAATCTGTGCAGGGAGTTGCTCCAGGCGCGAGGGCAGCTCGTAGTGGGCTTCTTGCAGGCGGCGCTGGATGCTGTTAGCGCGTGCATAGGCGTATTGCAGGTAGACGCCTGTGTCTCCGGTGGGACGCAATACCTCGTCCATGTCGAG
>JAFATZ010000192.1 GCA_019243675.1 Ktedonobacteraceae bacterium
GCTTCCAGACACAACGAGCCTCGCGTGGCGGTGGTGGTGGCCGCTATGACGACCGCAGTTATGCTCCTAGTGGTGGTCGTGATCGCCGTGACCGCCGTGATTCGGGTCGTGATCGTCGTGACCGCTGGTAAGAAAGACAAGCAAACACAAAAAGTTCCGGTAACCACCGGAACTTTTTGTGTTTGCTTTATGACGTTATTCAACTAACTTTAACAGTAAAGGGAACATCCACGATATGCTGTGGACAGAACTGGCCCTGCTGACAGAGCGGCTGGCTGTAGAAATCAAGCTGCGTCGTGCCTGTCCCCTTTGCAACGAACTGCCAGACACAGATCGATGGCCCTTTTACGGCATATCCGGCAGGCTGCTGCAGTTCTAAGTTTCCCTGAGAAGTCGTAGGGCCGCTCCAGCGCTCACCGAAGGGAAACTGAAACTCGATTACGTTGCCCATATGTGCTGTAATAGTGCTCTTCTCGTCACTCGGTTTTACTATCACATTCGGTGTAGTCGTAGCGCTTACCACACTATCGCTGGGGCAGCCATGAGTTGTACCATAGCCCTTTACAACGGTCGGGGGAGGCGGAGAACTGCTACCTCCTGTTCCCAAGTTTGAGCTGCCGCAGGCCGCCAATGTGAACGCGAGTAGTAGGCTGCACACAGACACAGATAAAAGCGTATACTTGCCGTGTAGTCTACCCATGATCTAAACTCCTCCTTATCTATAGTGAGAGAGAATCATCCTCCTCTGTTAGGACGCTACGTACTGGAAAAAAGTTCCCTTATTGATATGTCGCAGTGGTCCAAAGGAGAGACCTCCCCATAGCGCTGTATTGGGAGGCCTCTCCTTTGGAGAATTAATCCACTACTAGCCCATAATAGTATGGATATAGTTCTGTGTCTCAGCGGGCAAACAGGCAATCCATTTAGCACCACATGCTCTTAAAGCATAGTTGACAGTGTCATCTCCAGCGTTGTATGCAGCAAGAGCTTTAGCATAATCTCCACCGTATTGAAGACTATAACTGGCCATAAGGTTGGCGGCTCCGCGTAGGGCAGAAATAGGATCCCAGGGATTGACGCCGAGTGTAGCGGCGGTGCTGGGCAAAAACTGGGCAATGCCAACTGCGCCATAGGGTGAGACAGCATTGGGATTGAAACCACTTTCAAGATAAATCTGGCGTACAAAATAATCAGGGGAGATACCAGCATTGATGGCATCCTGCCTGGCAAGCGCCACATACTGGCTGGCCGGAAGTGTAATGTCAGGCAGTGTGGTGGTAGTATCGCTTTGTGCTGTGCCGTTCTGCGTTGCAATAGACCAGCTCTGCTGCTGTGTATGCACCCACTCAATAACGCCATCAATTGTATGAAATGAACTTTGCGCGTTGTCCAGTGGAGCGAGTGACACGAAAGTGAGGCACAGGACGAAGAGAATGCTTCCTATAACAATGGCGTAACGCAGGCGTGGGGTCAAGCGTCGAGAAGGAGGAGTTGTCTCCGGCAGCACTCGCGTGTCTCTCCTCTTTCCTGGAATAAGCACGCGTGGCTTGGCGGGGGTCGTAATCATTGTGGACTGCAATATAGCGACGAGCGATTGAGTGGTAGGATCACGCTGAAGTGAGCGCTCTTCCATTGTTCCAACAGCAGCATCGTGGCGGGACGCTGAAAGAGTGTTGAATAGGGACATAAACTACCTCTTACTGATCTACGATTGACTCTCAACTCTAGCGAGTGTACTTAAATACATTCTATACGTCAATTTTTGGTCCATTTCATGGGTGAAAAGTCATATGCGTAATCGTGCTTGTACCATCTCTAGAGTGGGGATGCCCTGTATTCCTTGTTGCTCAATTGAGAACGAGGCAACACAGTTGGCAAAATTCATGGCCTGCTCTGCATCTCTATGCCAGTAGAGGTGGATAAGAAAGGCAGTTGCAAAGACATCACCGGCTCCAGTTGGGTCTATTTCGTGGGAGGTGTAGGCGGGAAAACGCTGTGCCGTGCC
>JAFATZ010000203.1 GCA_019243675.1 Ktedonobacteraceae bacterium
TACCCTGCCCGAGCTATCCGGCAGTAGCTTCACCCTCAACAACATTGGCAGTTTCGGCGGCGGCAGTGGTATGCCCATCATCAATGCTCCCGAGGTTGCCATTCTCGCCGTGGGCCGCTTGCAGGAAAAGGCCATTGTGCGCAACGGTTCAGTAATTGTGCGTACGATGATGCCACTCACGCTCTCGTTTGACCATAGAGTGATTGATGGTGCTGCGACTGGTAAGTTCTTAGGGCGCTTCAAAGAATTGGTGGAGCATCCGCAGCGGTTGATGCTGGATATGGTATAAAATGTGGGCAGAAAGCATGCGGGGGGGATTCTTGTTCCTATTTCCCCGCAATTATTTGCTGAATAATTTGCCCTCTTCTTATCCTGCTACCTCTATCATTCGTGCCTTGTAATGTCGCTTTGTGATAATCACGTATCTCAGCGTCAACATCCTCATTTCTATTGGAACTTGCATATTCATCTACTTTGTCGTAAAACTCTTTCAGATTCTCCCGTATGTGCTTCGGATTCAGATGTAATTTGCTCTTGATTAGTGCTCGATATACTTCTACTAGAAGAGTAAAAAAATCTGACTTCTTCCATGCTCTGCTGTTCGTATCAAATTCACAATCTTCAATAAACTTAAGCACAGTATGAGTTTCCTTGAGTAATTCATCTTTTAAAGGGAACTCATCATTATATTCTTTTAAGAAATCCTCTATTTCTCCGTCACGAGTAAAATAGGTAGACATAATAGTGATGACAAAAGTGAGAATAAAGTTTGTATCGCCCATCCTTTTAATGTCTGCATTAGAAAAGATTTTATGCTCATCGAAAAATGGTAGCGCTGCTATCTCTTCCGCAAACTTCTTAAACTCTCCATCATAGCGCGAATTATGAACTTCCATAGCATTGAGTGAGTAACCAGTTGCATTTATTCTTTTAAAAATCTCTTTTATCTCTTCTTGGTTTAGTTGATCCAGGCTTCTCACCACTACCTCGTATCCAAGGAAGTGTCGCTTTTCTTCATCGCTCAGTTTCGCGTATGGTGGAATACTTCCAAGCAAAAGAGCTTCTGAAGCAGTAAAATACTGATATAGAGTTGTGATTCTCTGTTGGCCATCCACCAGCAGGTCTATTCCCTTGCCAGTTGCCAAATCAACCTCCTCAGTAGCAACGTAAATTTCAGGAAATGGATATCCCTTTAGCACTGTATCCAAGAAACCTTGTTTGTCCTTATTTGTCCATACCAATCGCCGCTGGAAAGCAGGGTCGGGAATGAGTGTTTTGTCTTTAATGGCTGTAAGAAGTTCCCATATTTTTTTATTCGTTGCTGTGGTTTTTATCATATCAACCTCTTTGCTTGAATATCTTGCTGGCACTGTTTAACACAAGTACTCTGGTATCTCTCGATATGATACCAAGACTTATATAAACCTGCTGCTAACTTATAAGGACTATACAAACCAGAACGAGTTAGCCCTCGAAAGAATTCCTTCCACTCTCTACGTAAAGGAAAACTATCAGCAGAGGGTAATTTATCTGGTCTAATCCAGCCTCTAAATAGGTAATCCTTGAACTTCACGCTCTCCTCTACATCCCAGAAATATCCACTACTCTCCTTACACTCAAGGGCTTGTTGCCATACTTTGTCAAACAAAGAGGGCGATACGATGGCAACATCAATATCTGAACTATTGTGGAAAGGTTGATATCTTTTCGTTGGAGCAACACTGAAGCCCATCCGAGCGGAGCCTACTACCAATACCTCACTTGGGTGTATGTAGAACTGATCCGCAACCTGGACCTTGAGATCAAAATACCTATCGTTGTCAAAAGCCCAGCAGTCACCAAAGATGATGTGCTTGCGAACGATTTTGGGAACATCCAGGTGGAGATCTAGTCTAAATTTATCTATCCGCTGTTGGATTTTTTCATCAATTGGATTTTCTTGCATCCATCACGTCCACATCTATCCTAAGAACAAAAGTCATGTATAGCAGCATTTTACAAAAAAATCTGTTTCTTTACAAGAACTTAGCCATAAGATGCTCACTCACCCACTTGTGAACATCATCCTAAAGCAATACAATAGACGCACATCCTCTCGTCTTTAGCAGTAAAAACTTGCACATTGGATTAGCTAGCAGAAAGAGGCATAACTATGGTTGTCGGCGATGTTACTACAGCAGTAGACGTTCTCGTATTGGGGGCGGGTCCAGGGGGATATGTGGCAGCGATACGAGCTGCACAGCTTGGGCGGCAGGTGACTATTACCGAGCCAGGGTCAGCGGGTGGAACGTGTCTCAATCGCGGCTGCATTCCCCTCAAGGCGCTCGTTTCTGCAACGGAGCGCTACCAGCAGACGAAGCAGGAAGAGCTGGCAGTGATGGGCATTCAGGTAGAGGCGCTGTCTTTTGATTGGTCTAAGATGTTGAGCTGGAAACAGAGCGTCGTTGATCGTCTCTCAGATGGTGTGCGCCGCCTGATTGTCGGTAACAAGATTGATTTCGTGCTGGGGAAGGGTTGGTTTTTGAACAGGGAGGAGATGCGCGTTGAGGGTGAGAACGGCTCCCTGCGCTTCAAATTCGAGCAGTGCATTCTGGCTACTGGCGCTGACTACGCATCCCTGTCACAGTTGCCCTACGATGGTAAGGAGGTGCTCACGCCGGAACAGGCGATGATGTTACCTGAGTTGCCTGCAACGCTGGCCGTGTTCGGGGATGATTACATCGCCCTGGAACTGGCGACGATCTTTGCTCGCCTGGGCGTTAAGGTCAAGCTCTACTCGCCAGGGCCACAGATACTCGCGGGTATTGACCCTGCTGCGCTGCGCCTCGTGCAGGCAGGTCTACGCAAACTGGGCGTGCAGGTCGCGACGAAGGTGAATGCTGCAACGCTTGCTGAGCGCCCTATTGTCGTCTGCAACGGTGTTGTGCCAAATACACAGGGACTACACCTTGACGCTCCTGGTGTGCAGTTGAACGAAAACGGCGGCATAGCAGTCAACAGCATGCAGCAGAGCAACGTTCCCACTATCTATGCCGTTGGAGACTGTACAGGTGGACGTGCCCTAGCGACTGTGGCCATCAAGCAGGGCAAAGTTGCAGCGGAGGTACTTGCAGGTCAGCGCGTGCAATTCGCCCCCCTCGTTACTCCGCTGGTCGTGCATACGACGCCAGAGCTAGCTACCGTGGGCTACTCCGCCGAGGAGGCTACACGCATCGGCTACAACGTCAAGAGCGGACGCTTCCCCTTTGCCGCCAATGGTCGCTCCCTCACACTTGGAGCCGACAGCGGCGTCGCCATGATCGTTGCCAACGCCGACGCCGATGACGATGTTGTGCTAGGGGCAACGCTGGTAGGCCCGCGTGCTGGCGACCTGATCGGGCAAGTCACTCTAGCTATTGAAATGGGAGCCACCCTCACAGATATGTCCGAAATCCTCTACGCCCATCCTGGTCTGAGCGAGACGGTCCAGGAGAGCGCTGAAAATGCCTTGGGTAAGACCATACACATCCTCAAGACAAGTTGAAGATCCGTGCGAATTTGGCGTTGAGGTAGCTAGCGAAATAGGCCGGATTGAGTGCTTCACCAGTGAGGCGTTTGATCAACTCCTCTGGTTGGTACATGCTACCTACACTATACATGTGTTCCTGCAACCACGTGCGGATGGGAGCGGTATCACCTTGCGCCAGCGCTTCGTCACAGTGCGGCAGTTCACGGTGCAACGTATTGAAGATCTGGGCGGCATAGAGGTAGCCCAGTGTGTACGTTGGGAAGTACCCGCAGCCACTCGTCCAGTGTACATCTTGGAGCACGCCGTCTGCGTCGTTATCAGGCTCGACACCTAGGTACTCGCGGTATTTCTCGTTCCACAGACGTGGTAGGCTCTCCACGGCAATGTCTCCGTTAATCATGAGTTTCTCTAATTCAAAGCGTATAATGATGTGCAGATTGTAGGTCACCTCGTCGGCCTCGATGCGAATGAGGCCGGGCTGTACTTTGTTCAGCGCACGAGCGAAAGTGACTGCATCAACACCTGCAAATTGCTCGGGGAAAGCGTTTTGTACGAGATGGAATTGGCCCTGCCAGAACGGCTCAGAGCGCCCGATGGTCTTCTCCCACAACAGTGATTGCGATTCGTGCATACCCATTGAAGCACCACCTGCAACAGGAGTAGAAGCCAGTGTCGCAGCGCTGCCCTGCTCGTAGAGCGCATGGCCGCCTTCGTGAATGGCCGCCATGAGTGACTGCTGGAGCAGATGCTCATTCGTGCGGATGGTGACGCGCACGTCGAAAGGGGCACCTAGCGGCGCAGTGAAGGGGTGTGGCGATTGCGCAATGCCTCCACGGCTGAAGTCATAACCGATGGCCTTGAGTATCTCTGTACAGAGCGCTACCTGTTGCTCTGCGGAGTATACGGCTTGCAAGCAGGTATCATCGACGGTAGTACCGCTTGCTTGAATGCGTTGCAGCAGCTTGGTACACACTTCACGTACCGATGTGAACAATGCATCTACGCGGCTTGCCGTCAGTCTTGGTTCATAGAGATCCAGCAGTGCATCGTAGCGTGTCTCACTATAGCCGAAGCGATCAGCAACCTCACCCTGCAAGGCGATAGTGCGCGTGAGCCAGGGAGCGAAGATGGAAAAGTCACGCTTCGCCCTTGCCAACCGCCAGGCCTCAAAGCTACCAGCTTCGACACGCGCTATCTCCTCAACCAGTTCACGCGGCAGTTTTGTACTATGGTCATATGAACGCAATACAGCGCGCACCAGCCCACGATCAGCGTCGGTAAAAGTGCTATCCTGTACAACGTCCTTTAACACACTCAGTAATGTACCCAGACGCGGGTTTGTCTGTCGCTCATGCAACACCCCCTCTATCGCCGCCATCTGTGTTGGACGCATG
>JAFATZ010000336.1 GCA_019243675.1 Ktedonobacteraceae bacterium
TTCGTAGGATGTTGCCAGAATTACCCGATGCCCGCCGTACACGCTACAAGAGCGAATATGGGCTTGCTGAGCAAGACGCCAATGTGATGACTGAAGACAAGGCCCTGGGTGACTACTTCGAGCGCGTTATGGCGGCCTCGCAGGGAAGTGAGCGCAAAGCACGTGCCAAGGCTGCCAGCAATTGGATCTTGAGTGAGGTGGTACGCCTGCTCAATGCCCACTCGATAGCTGTGCAGGACTGCCCCCTTTCTCCTGCTGCGCTAGCAAACCTGCTCGATCTGCTCGATAAAGAGCGCATCACTGGCAAGCAAGGCAAAGAGATACTTGATGAGGCTTTTACCTCCGGTGAAATGCCAGAGGCGATTGTCGAACGCAAGGGCATCAAGCCGCCAATCAGCGATTTAAGCACGCTGGAACAGATTATTGAGGAGGTGATCGCTAAAAATACTAAAGCTGTGAATGACTATCGTGCAGGTAAGACGAATGCCCTACAGGCATTGGTTGGTCAGGTTATGAAACAGACACGCGGTCAGGCAAAGGCCGATCTAGTACAAACACTGTTGAGAAAAAAATTGGACGAGACACAGCCAGCGTAGGATTGTTGTCTCTGTTCGTTTAAAAAAGGAGACGCAGACATGCACGATGTGGTGATGGCTGCTCAAGTAAATCCCTATCATATGGCGGTGCAGCAATTTGAGTTGGCCGCTGAAAAACTTGGTCTCTCTGAAGATATGCGAGAGATTCTCCGTCGACCCAAGCGTGAGTTGATAGTCAATTTTCCTGTTCGCCTCGATAATGGACACATCAAAACATTCATAGGCTATCGCGTGCAGCATAACGTAAGTCGGGGGCCAGCCAAGGGAGGTATCCGTTACAGCCCAGCAGTGACACTCGATGAAGTCAAAGCTCTCGCAATGTGGATGACATGGAAGTGTGCAGTAGTGGGCATCCCTTATGGTGGTGCCAAAGGTGGTGTCATCTGTGACCCCAAGAGCATGAACACTGCGGAACTAGAGCGCATGACCCGTCGCTATACGAGTGAAATAGCCATTATGATCGGCCCACATAGTGATATTCCCGCCCCCGATGTAAATACGAACGCGCAGGTTATGGCGTGGATTATGGATACCTATTCTATGCACGAAGGCTTCTCTGTTCCTGCTGTAGTCACGGGCAAGCCGCTCTCAATTGGCGGAAGTGAGGGCCGCAATGAAGCGACTGCAACGGGCGTTCTGTTTGTGACACGTCAGGCAGCTAAGCGTATTGATATGCCCTTAAGAGGAGCTCGTGTGAGTATCCAAGGCTATGGCAATGCTGGCGCGACTGCTGCTCGCCTCTTCCATAATGAAGGGTGCAAAATTATTGCGGTCAGCGATACACGTGGAGGCATCTACAGCGAATCGGGACTTGATCCTGCTACTGTAGTGCGTCATAAGCAGGAACGAGGCTCTGTTGTGGGTTTTCCACGAGCACAAACTCTTCATGTACAAGATGTTCTTGAAGTTCCCTGTGACATCCTGATTCCTGCCGCAACCGAAGGGGTGATCACTGTCGCCAACGCTGAGAAGGTTCAGGCACGTATCGTCGCCGAAGCTGCCAATGGCCCCACGACGCCAGAGGCAGATGCTATCCTCTTCAAGAGAGGAATTCTGGTCATTCCTGATATTCTGGCTAATGCTGGCGGCGTAACGGTCAGTTACTTTGAATGGGTGCAAGACCTACAGAGCTTCTTCTGGGGGGTTGAAGAGATCACTCAGAGGTTGGAGGTCATTATGAATCGCTCATTCACCGCAGTGGCAGAAAAAGCAGATCACTATCACTGTGATCTGCGCCTCGCTGCCAATATGCTGGCAATTGCACGCGTCGCTGAAGCAACACAAATGCGGGGCATCTACCCCTAGAACTGAAACAAGCAAACAAAAAGGTCGCGGCTTTCGTCGGCGACCTTTTTGTTTGCTTGTCTTTGTATCAGAATCACAGTGACCTAGTATCCGCTGCGGCGTGGATCACGCTTAGGACGTTTGGTGGTTTTGGGTGGGCGTACTGGTTTGTTGCGTTTTTTACCGCTCCGTGCGCCCCATCCCTCTTCCTCCTCTTCCTCTTCTTCATAGTCCTCTTCCTCCTCTTGTTCCTCTTCTTCGTCTGGGCTAAGCTCCACATCGGGAATTTCGCTATCTTGCAACTCCACGTGCTCAAAGTCCGGATCATCTACCGCTACCTGTGTCTCTTCTGGCTCCGGCTCAATGAACTCTTCGGGTGCAGCAATGGGTTTAGCAACTGGAGGAGCAATGGTCTCTACATGTCCATCAAGAGGAAATGAATCGCTTATGTCATGCTCTTCGATAAAGGGTGCAGTTTCGTCTGCGTTCTCTATGGCAGGCTCCTGCTCCGGCTCCACTACGTCTAGCTCTTCACCAGACTTTGGTCCCCCAATAACTGCGCGACCAGCAGCCACGTCTAGCCAAAACTGGGAATAGTAATGTGGTCGTTCTGAGTCTTTCTCGCTGTCTTTTCTTATCATATCCTGCCTTCCTTGGATATTAAGTACGGTTATACATGTGGGATGGAGTCAAAGACCTCCCTCTACTCAAAGGCTGCAAATGGCGTAAGCAAGCGCTTACTAACTTCATGCCATGATAGAAAGAAAAAGGCTTGTTGTCAAGATGCTTTGCATTGGTGTGAAGAGGCTTGTAGAGACGCTTCACATACTGTCAAGCCTCCATGTGCATGAATTTTGCGTCGAGATGTTTGTCAGCTTGTATAAGCGCTCCTATAATATCAGGACAGTTAAATATAATATGCGCGAAATAGTATGGAGGAAAGACTTGATAAGGATTCTCGACAGTATCGGCGATCCAGAACAATTACGTAAACTGACTATTCCACAGATGGAACAGTTGGCACAAGAGATTCGGCGTGAAATCATCGAGAAAGTTTCGGTGAAGGGTGGGCATCTAGCGCCTAATTTAGGAGTTGTAGAGCTTACTATGGCTTTGCACTACACATTTCATACGCCCAA
>JAFATZ010000414.1 GCA_019243675.1 Ktedonobacteraceae bacterium
ATGGAAGCGGTTCTCAAGCTCTGATAGCACAAAATTAACGAAGTGAGGTGCGCGATTCTGCAGCAGGTTGGCAGGCCGCTTGAAGAAGCTAGGCATGTGTGCTTCTCTGATGGCGTCCCGTGCTTGCATTTGGGTAATGTAACCCTCGTTGAGCATCAAATTGAGTACCGTTTCAAAACGTTGCAAACCGACTTGGGGATGAATGAAGGGATCATTACCATTAGGGTAGCTCGGTAGACCTGCTAACATTGCCGATTGCGCCAGATCCAGTTGCATTGCTGCCGACTTCCCTGGCAGATCCTCCAGACCAAAGTAGACGTGTGCGGCTGCATCAATACCATACGCTTGTTCACCGTAGTAGATGCTATTCAGATACATCTGTAGAATGTCACTCTTCGTATAAAGACTGTTTAACTTTGGAAGCAGCACAATCTCTTCGAGTTTGCGTACAATAGTCGTGTCGTTGCCCACAATGAGATTCTTAATTAGTTGTTGTGTAATAGTGCTACCGCCCTCGACTACACGTCCATGCTGCAGATCATCTATTGCTGCATGTATAATGCGCAGCAAATCCACACCCGCATTCGTCCAAAAAGTTTTATCCTCAGCAGCAACCGTAGCATTAATGAGATTGGGAGATACGTTGTCTAGGCTTACTGCCGTATGTATTCCTTGATCCGTCAACTGAGCAAGAAGCACTCCTTTGCTATCGTACATTTTCAGATTGTCACGAGGGAGCAGGCTAGGCAGCGTCACTACGCGCTGGTCATACTTTTGCTGTGTCGTGTTGATAAAACGATAGGCAACATAGTCACCAGAGCCAAGCAGCGACAGCAGAACAATGAGCAACGAGGAAACGACACTGAAAACAGTCAGCCAGAAGTGATGAATTGCATTCTGCTGCTTTACACGTGCCTGCTGCCAGTGCATACGCATTGTATGGCGCTGTCGCCATTGCTTATGCTGGAGTAGTCGTTGTGGCTGCTTTGTGCCTAAAGTGCTAGGCTCGAAAACAACTTGTGTATCGGAAGGCGGAATCGTCGGCGCAGTAGACGAGGCAATAACCGTAGATGACGAAGCTGCTAACGTATGCTCAGTTACTGGCTGCAAGGACCCTTGCGCTCGGCGTACAATCTTCCGTTGAAGATAGCGTAATGCGCGTTTGTGTCTTAACTGATTACCGTCACGGGTGTCCTCAACATGAGTAATGTCAGTACTCTGTGGCTCTTGAGCATGTGCCGACATATACGTACCCCCTCTGAACCCGCCGTTACACAATAGCTACTATATACAACAATAACATGTACAGGCATGATAGCACAAGTCGAGCATGGCGACTACTAGATAGACGCTAACAGTAGGTCTTTTTGGGGATGCTGAGAAGTCTTAAGGGTGTGCAGCTTCAATCAGTGCTGGCAGAATCTCGTTAGTGATCGTTTGGATTTGATCCAGGCTTTCGAGCCAGGGCATGTCCTGATGATCGTGCGAGCCGCGCACCTCGGCAAGTTGCAGCACACTTTCATCGACGAGGGTGCGGAAGAAGAGAAAAGCGCGCACAGCATCGGCGACGGGTACATGTGACTGATAGGTAATAGAGCCATATTCTCTGCCAAGTTCTATCGCCTCACGCTGCAGTTCCTGGCGCTGTGTCCCGTTGGTCAACGCACGCAACAACAACTCAAGCACGCGCCGTCCAAGACTGCGATACGCTTCACGGGCGGTGTCATCAAAGCGCTGATACCACGGCAATTCCTCAAACGTGTGGTCGGTGAACGTGAAGCGGATGCGTCCCATCACACTCTGCACGAGCAGTTGGGCCGCTGCATTCTGCTTTGGCTCAACTGTCTGACGTAGACGAGCCTCCACATCAGCGCGGCGGAAGCGCCGATGTCCTCCACTTGTACGGCGTGAGGGTATTTCATTACGATCAGCACATTGCCGTACCATTGCGGGAGGCATGCCCAACATATCAGCAGCTTCACTCAGACTCAACCACTCATCCCTCGCTTGTGATGTACTCATGGCAACATCTCTCCTGAAAGGTCAGGGCTACGCAAATGTTAGCAAAAACAAAAACTCTTTATTCCCATCACGGCCAGTGATGGGAGAATCTATCACTCCTGCCACCTGTAACGGCGTGTGCTGGGGTATCCACGCCTGCAATTCTTGTAGAACGCGCCGATGCACCTCCGGGTCGCTGATTACTCCGGCTCCCCGGTCTGCCTCGGCCTTACCGGCCTCAAACTGCGGCTTGACCAGAGCAACGATCCAGCTCTGTGGCTCCGCTGCGAGGAGTGGTAGCAAGGCAGGTAAAACAAGACGCAGCGAGATGAAAGAAACATCTATCACAGCACATTGCATCAATTCAGGCAGATGCTCTAGGTGGCGAATATTAGTACGCTCCATGACCACAACACGGGGATCGGTGCGCAACGTCCATGCCAGTTGGCCGTGCCCGACATCCACAGCATAGACACGCCCTGCGCCACGCTCTAATAAGCAGTGAGTAAAGCCACCAGTAGAAGCACCCACGTCAATGGCAACCAATCCTGTTGGGTCCAACTGAAACGTGTCTAACGCCTTTTCGAGCTTGAGACCGCCGCGACTGACATACTTGAGTTCGGGGGCAATGTCAGCCAAACGGCACTGTGCGTCAAGTGTAACGAGTGTTCCTGGCTTGTCGACGACACGCTCACCTACATATACTTGTCCCGCCATAATAAGTGCGTGTGCTCGCTCTCGGCTGGGAGCTAGTCCACGTCGTACTAATGCCACATCTAATCGCTCTTTCGTCACCGCCATAGTTGTTTCTCTTGGGCACGATAAATCGGGCCCCTACCGATTATAATAAATAAGTGCTCCGGCCCCTACCAGACCTACATTCGAGCCAAGTTGCGCCAGCACTATCTTTACAGCTTCGTACGGTACCTGCATGGCTCGCTCTCGCATCACGCGTTGCATAGGCTCTAGCAACATAGCGCCTATCTGAGTGACACCTCCACCCAGAATAATCATTTCAGGATTAAAAATGTGAATGATATTGACGAGTCCAACACCGATTGCCTCAGCAGTTGTTCTGACAATCTCCTCTGCCAGAGGAACACCAGCTTTGGCAGCAAGGGCAACTATGCGGGCACTGACATATGTGGAAGGGTCGGGTTCTGACTCGTCATAATTAGATCGCTCTAATGCACTATGTGATAGAGCAAAGGCGCGTAATTCATTCCCTTTGCCCGCTGCAATAGCTGCCCTTGCCCGTCGCGCAATTGCTACACCGGAGGCAATCTGCTCAAGACAGCCAATATTCCCACAATTGCAGCGCTCCCCTTGCCAATCAATGCTCATATGCCCTAGTTCAGCAGCCGTCCCACTGATACCTTGCAGCAGCTTGCCCCCAAGGATAACCCCACCTCCAATACCAGTACTGATAGTAAGGTAAACTATATCGGTGCAGCCACGTCCTGCGCCAAACATATACTCACCTAGAGCTGCTGCATTGGCATCGTTCTCAATAAAAGTAGGTAGATGAAACTGCTGCTCAAGAAGGTCACGCAACGGTACATTGTGCCAGCCCGCTAAGTTAGGCGGGGCGTATACTACACCTGTGCGGCTATTGAGTGGACCAGGTGCGCCTACCCCAATTCCCGCAATTTGATCAAGCCTCACGCCAGCCTCATCAAGTGCTTGGTCAATAGCAGCAAAAATGCGCGGCAGAATCCGTTTGGGCAGTGGATCATCGCCAGTGAGTAGTCCTACGCGAGAAAGGAGCCTGTCTCCACGTAGCACCGCCGTACGTATCTGCGTGCCCCCCAGGTCTACCGCTGCCACCATTGGTAGATCATTCTGTTGAGTCATGTGACTTTGTGCAGTCTGTTTGCTCATACGTCCCTGAATCCCAGATAAGACGTTTCGGATTATAATAGTTCAACAACGAGAATTCCGTCGCGTCGAATGTAGAAAGCTCTTGTTCCTACTCCGACGCTTCTATTCTACCACGTCGGTGGGCAGTCCTAGTTGGCTATGCACAAGAATTCGAGGACATTGCTATGGAAAGTTCCCCCAACCACCCCAGCCACCAGGATTTGGTATTATTCCACCGTCCGAATTGCAAGACACATAGCAAGGAAGAGGATTACAGTTCTGTTTATCTTTACATGTCGGTATCTTGGGTGCAGGAACGTAGTAGGAGTAATCTCCCTGGATGGTGGGCATGGTTCCATCAATGAACCAATCACTTACCGTCGGCTCTCCTGGGCGGGGTAAAAGACCTGTATTCGCTGAGACTTGACCCATATGTACGTCAGAGGGTCGAATAAAATCGTCTGGCGGATAGTGATAGTGCTGCGAGGCATACTCCATAATATCGTGCCAGATCGGACCAGCGCCAGTGATACCTATCACGTTTTGCATGATACTGTTGTTGCTATTACCTGCCCATACACCTACAGTAAGATAAGGAGTGTAGCCTAGCGTCCAGTTGTCGCGGAAGCTATCAGTTGTGCCCGTCTTAGCAGCGGCGGGCCGATCTAATTCAAGTGGACTACCTAAACCAAACTCGTGAGAGCGGGCCACCTTGTCCGAAAGGATACTAGTCATCAGGTATGCGACATCTTCGCGTATGGCACGAACGCCAGCGGGATGATTTGCATCATAGGTGTAGATGGAGCGACCCTGGTTGTCGTTGATCTGTAATATAGAGACTGGCGGCACGCGTACACCACGGTTGGCAAATGTGGCATATGCACCCGTGAGATGGAGCAGCGAAACCTCCGTTGAGCCTAGTGCCATAGAAGGGCCTACATCACTCAATCGTTTATTGGCAACTTCGCTCAATCCGAGGCGGCTAGCCATGTTAAGCACGTTAGGAATACCTGCGTACTCGATAGCATCAACGGCGGGAATATTGAACGAATTTGCTATTGCAGTACGAATAGTCATAGGATAGCCCGTATGAAAGGTACCATCGTAGTTTTGTGGCGTATAGTATGGTGGAGTAACATTGCCAGGATAGATCGTCTGGTGATCGGACACGATCATCGCCGGATACCAACCCATTTCAAAAGCGGTCGCGTACACTATCGGCTTAAAGGCTGAGCCAGGCTGGCGTGGAGCCAGAGCTGCATTGAACTCACCTTGCATCTGACTCGTATTGTCGTTATAGTTAGCGCTACCATCCATCGCCAGGATTTCACCGTTGACTGGATTCATTACCACAGCAGCGCCATTATTCACATTGTTCGTCTGGTCGAGGGGGCCATAGTACCCAAGGTATGAGTCTTGTTGTGGCTTGTAGAGATGGTCATACACACTCTGCTCGACCTTTTTCTCTAAGTCCCAGTCCAAGGTGGTATAGACGCTGTAGCCACCATCCAAAATATTCTGAGCGCCGAGCAACGGGACCAACACCTGATCGACGACATACTCTACAAAATGAGGGGCCAGCATTGGATGCGTGTCCGTGTAGGGCTTGAAGTGATATTTCGCCATCTCCTGCTGTGCCTGTATCTCCTGCTGAGGGGTAATCATGCCCAACGTGAGCATCTCATCAAGCACAAACGTTTGACGTTGTAGCGCAACATCCTTATGCAGCACGGGATTGTACGTAGTTGGACTTTGCGGTAATCCTGCTAGTAGCGACGCCTGCGCTAGATCGAGCTGTTTCACAGCGGGAGTACAGACGGTACCTATGCAACGCGGCTGTAACCCGAAGTAGCTCTCAGCGGCAGCCTCGACACCGTAGTTCAGATCCCCATAGTAGACGGTGTTGAGATACATCTCCATAATCTTCCATTTAGGATATTGTTGAGATTGTTGTGTCAGACCAGTAGCAAGAATAGCCTCCTCAGCCTTGACTTGTAGAGTGCGCGGCTGACCATCGAAGAACTGCTTCTTAATCAACTGCTGTGTAATCGTACTACCACCCTCTAGCACACCGTGATGCTGAAGGTTCTCGAAGGCTGCACGGGCGATACCACCAAGGTCAACACCGCCATTAGTCCAGAAGGTATGATCTTCGGTTGCTACAGTAGCATTGACGAGATAGGGTGAAATATCGGAGTAGTTAATGTAAGTACGCCTCCCACGGTCCTGCTGATGGTCGTAAAGTTCATAGAGGAGATGACCGTTACGATCATAGATACGTGTAGTTTGAAATAATGAATGCTGGGCGATACCGTTAATCAGCGGCAGTTGCGAGTCATAATAGGCATAGGCAGCACCCATACTGCCCGAAATTAAGCTGATCACAATAGCTATAAGAATTGAGATAGCGAGTATGAAGCGCGAACCAATTAACAAGCTAGACGACCGCACGTGGCGGCGCTTACGCATAAGGATGCGGTTGACGCGCATGCGCCGTAGCGCCCAAAGTTCATCAGTGGAAAAATTTTTTAGTACTTGTATTGTTTTTTCGCTATGCTGTATATGACTTACTATTGCATCATCATTGTGTTCTTCATGAGCATTTTCATCGTTGTATTCTGCTAATGCACTATGGCTGTCATCATGACTGTCACTGATGGGGTCTTCATCCATAGAAATATGATATCCTTCTGTACTGGCTACTACGTCCTATACTAGTATACACGAATTTCTGCCGCAACGTTTCCTAATTAGGACTAAATGCAGAGAAGCCCTCTTTTTTCGTATGCAACCATCGTAATAGCATTACGTACATGTAGTAGTGGGTTTCAAGTTCATAAGGAGAGTATGGTATGAGTCAGCAAGAGCAGGAACAGCAAGGCTCGCAGGCTGGGCAAAGCGATAATAGATATGCACCATATTACTGGTCAACGAAGTCGGAGGCGGGGAAGATGCCTAAAACCGATCATCCATTGAGCTACGAGGAAACTATTCCACCATATAGCTATCAGGCGCAAGATCGAGCAGAGCATATATACACACAGCAGGAAGAGGTGAGGCAGGATATCCCTCAATATGGCTCTCGCCCTTACAATATGCAGCCGCCACAGTGGCAGCAGGTACCGCCTTGGGCGCGACCACAGCGCAACAAAAAAGGTATGCTTCGATGGATTGTTCTGATTGTACTAGGACTTTTGCTCATCAAACCACTGTTGATATTGGTAGGAATTCTATTGGCCAGCGTAGGAATAGTTTTGTTCGTCGTACTACTTCCCATACTTATCATCTTTGGTATACTATTAGCCATCGCCGTTACGATTTTGATTGTACTCGCAGTGCTAGGTATGCCGCTACACTTTGGCTGGTTGTGGCGAGCGTGGAATCGGTGATTGCTCTCAGAGCGGTGATGAGGTAAAATAGAGAGTAGACCAGAAAGGTAAGAGAGACGAACCGGGTTGTTAGGAAGTACACGAGACGAATTAGAGTTACATGACGATATAGACCTGACCGATGTGCATGAGCTACGTAACTTATTGCATGCACATAACATGCGACCCAACAAATCCTTCGGGCAAAATTTTCTCATCGATCGCTCTGTTTTGCTCAATATCGTTAATGCAGCAGAGATTGAGCCTGGCGACGAGATACTAGAGGTAGGAGCAGGCACAGGCGTTCTGACACGAGAGCTAGCTAAACGTGCCAAGCATGTCGTCGCGGTTGAACTAGAGCGGGACATCTTGCAAGTGTTGGCGAAGACAGTCCACACTTATCAAAATGTTGAGCTAGTGGCACGAAACCTGCTCTTTATCGAACCCAGCGAGGTGTTCGGTCAAGCTCCATACAAGTTGGTGGCAAATCTGCCCTATTCTATTACTGGGCCTACTTTGCGGCATTTTCTAGAGAATGCACACGCACCACGACTGATAGTGGTTATGGTACAATTTGAAGTGGCACAACGTATTGTTGCAAGCCCAGGTGCGCTTACTTTGCTGGGTGTGAGTGTCCAGTTCTATGGGCATCCGCGCATAATAGCTCGCGTTCCCGCCCGGGCCTTCTATCCGGCACCAAAGGTTGACTCTGCTATCCTACGGATAGACGTGCATCCTCCTCCACTCGCACAGAGCCATCGTGATGGCTTCTTTCGCGTTGTGCAGGCAGGTTTCTCGGAGAAGCGCAAACAACTACATAACTCTCTTACTCATGGACTGCATCGTAAGAATGAAGATATACAAGCGTGGTTAGCCGAGGCAGAGATTGATAGCAGCCGACGTGCCGAAACGCTGAGCATTGAAGAATGGCTGCGCCTGTGGCATGTAGTGGAGAGAATGAATGTTTCAAAATAAAAAGCGATAAGATGTATGGTAACGCAAGAGCAGTTTTGTGAAAACTGTGGGGCGGCCAACGTACCAACTGCGCGTTTCTGCCAGGTGTGTGGCATTGAGCTTCCCTTCAAACATACAACGGGCAAGTTGCCCGATAATACTATGCTCAAGGGCCGCTATCAGTTGGAAAAGCGTATTGGGCAAGGCGGCATGGGCGCTGTCTACAAAGCTGCCGACACTCTCTTCGACAATCGCCCTGTTGCCATTAAGGAGATGAGCCGGGCGGGTCTTTCTCCAGCGCTTGTCACAGAGGCAGAAGAGGCTTTTGAACGGGAAGCGCGTCTGCTGGCAGGATTATTACATCCTAATTTGCCACGTATCTACGATCACTTTGCGGAGGATGAGCGCTCTTACTTGATCATGGACTTCATTAAGGGCCAGACGATAGAAGAGTATCTTGAAAAATCAGCTACCCGTCCCCTGGCTCTAGAGCAAGTGCTTGACTGGGGCGAACAACTTTGCGATGTGCTGAGTTACCTACACAATCAGCAGCCACCAATCATCTTCCGTGACCTCAAGCCATCCAATGTAATGATTGATGAGAGTGGTCATATCTTCCTCATCGACTTCGGCATAGCGCGCATCTTCAAACCTGGTCAGTCGCACGACACAGTCGCACTCGGTTCGCCCGGCTATGCCGCTCCTGAGCAATACGGCAAGTCTCAGAGCACCCCACGCTCTGATATTTACAGCCTGGGTGCGCTTTTGCACTGTCTGCTCACAGGCGACGACCCCAGCGAACAGCCTTTCTTTTTCCGTCCCGCCTCGCAGCGCAATCAGGCTGTGCCAGCGGAACTAGAGACATTGCTGGGGCAAATGTTGGAGATGGACGCAGAGAAACGGCCTGCCTCTGCCCACGATGTCGTCAAAGTGCTGCGCCACGTCGACCAGCAGCGCATTAGCGGCATACTCTCTACCACAGTCACGAGCAATCCAGTTCTGCGAGTAGCTTCAAAATCTCAGCAACAGATGCAGGATGCTTATAAGCTCTACTTACAGAGACGTTTCGAAGAGGCCGTCTCGGTCTACGAACGGGCTGTGAAAACAGATGGGTTCAATGCTCAAGCTTGGCAAGGACTCGGCTTAACCCAGGCACAGCGCGGAGAACATAGCAAGGCTCTTGCCTCATTTGAGCGTACTCTGCAACTCGACCCGAAACTCATCACTTCGTGGAATGGCAAAGGAGCTGCCCTCAACATGCTCCAGCGCAATCAGGAAGCGCTCGTAGCCTTTGACCAAGCCTTGCTGCTCGAACCAAATAACGCTTTGGCGTGGAATGGCAAGGGAGCTGCCCAGCACGCTCTCGGCCAGCCCACACAAGCCCTCAGTTCTTTCGATCTTGCGCTACACTTCGATACGCATCTGACTCAAGCCTGGATGAACAAGGGGTTAGTGCTCAGGCAACTCAGACGCTACGATGAAGCGCTGTATGCCTTCGATCAGGCACTCAGTCAGGACCGCACTTCTACTGAGTGCTGGAACAACAAAGGAATTACGCTCTATGAAATGGGGCAACTGCAGGGAGCGTTGCAAGCTCACCAGCAAGCTACAAAGTTGGACCCAAAATACGCACTGGCTTGGTACGGTATTGGCAACGTCCTGTACGCCCAGCACAAGTTCAATAGCGCATTAGATGCCTACGAGCGAGCTACTGGTATAAACCCACGCTACCTACGAGCGTGGGATAGACGTGGCACTGTATTGGGCGATTTAGGGCGGTTGCCCGAGGCGCTCAATGCCTACAACAAGGCATTGAGTATCGATCCGAACTTCGCCCCTTCCTGGTATGGCAAAGGCAACGTTCTCTCCCAACTCAGCCAGTATGAGGAGGCCCTGGACGCGTATGACCGAGTGACTCGCCTCAATCCTTACTCTCCTCTGGCTTGGAATGGCATGGGCAATGTCTTCTCTCATCTAGGTGACCACGCACATGCTCTGGACGCCTATCAGCAAGCTCTGCGCATTGAACCTCGCATGGTAAGTGCATTGCATAATAAATCAATAGTGCTCAGAAACCTTAATCGTAATGAAGAGGCGCTAGCTGCGGCTGATGAAGCGATTCGCTGGGCACCCAATGACCCCGATAACTGGCAACGTAAAGCCGAGGCACTAAGAAAGTTGCGCCGTCGCAGAGAGGCGAAAGACGCGGAGAAAGAGGCGCAACGACTGATGAACGGGGGAGTGTAATGCTTGAGTGACAGTCTCATAGCATAGAGAGGTTGGACTACATATGATATCTCGTAGGGATTGGAACGTGCCAGAGCTACGTATTGACATTGACAGCGATACCTATTTGCGTACGCTCGCGGAAAGAGACGCACTACCACTGTTTGCATTGACCGACCAAAACCGACTCTACCTGCGCAAGTGGCTCCCGTGGGTGGATGCTACGCAGTCCGTAGAGGACACTGTCGCCTTCATACAATCAACATGGACACAACATGCTAATAATGAAGGTTTCTCCTGTGGCGTCTGGTACAAGCATCAGTTGGCTGGCACGATTGGCTATCATAGCGTTAACTGGTCTGATCGTAGGGTGGAGATTGGCTATTGGCTTGCAGCACCATTTCAGGGGCAAGGCATTATGACACGCGCTTGTAGAGCTATGGTAGAGTATGCTTTTGATACTTTGCAGTTAAGAAAGATCGAAATCCGGTGCGCAGTCGGTAATCACCGCAGTTGTGCTATACCCCAACGCCTGGGCTTCAAACCGGAACGTCTCATACGACAGGCAGAATGGTTATACGATCACTTTGTAGATTTAACGGTGTATGGCATGCTAGTACACGAGTGGAGACAATTGGTATGAAAGGGCATCGGCGGTTGCCCATCCACCATAAAAAGGGAGAAGATACTTGGAAAAGCTCTGCTCCACTGCAACTCACGCTTGTATGCATACGTAGCTACTTTGTATGATTTATAATAAGAGACAGGACGGTTCTCCTTGTAGCTATGGGGCAAGATATGTTCACTAAGATGGTTACAACTTCTCTGTCACATAAAAATCTTTCTATCTACCGCTTGTACGCGACCATGGTACTCCTTTGCTTATACACATTCTCGCTTCTAGGGAGTACACCTACGGGATGGGCCGATAGCATCCCTGGAGGAAATGTGACCGATGCTACGGTGCGCGCGGTCGATATTGCTCAGCCAGCAGTGGTACGCATTATTACGAACATAAATACACATCTGCGCGTGCATTTTTCGCCAACAAATACTGTTATTTTCCCACAGAACAGCAACGGTTATTTGCTGGGAGTATCGGGCACTGGCACATTCATCACGTCACAAGGCGACATTGTTACCGCCGATCACGTTATTAATCCACCTCATGACCAGCAATTAACACAGTTTCTCGATCAACAAGCAGCACAAGATGTGGCAGATTCTATAAATGCACAGTCGGCTACGACACGGGTGACACAGGCTCAGGTGCTCCAGCAACTCGAAAGCGGCCAATTACCTTCTGACCCCGTCTATGATACGCCGACAAGTACTGCATTCTTGAGCACAGCTTATACTGGTCCACTGAACGCCACCGATTTCCAGAACTTGCCGCCACAAGTAGGTGCAAATGTCGATAAGATCGAGAAGGAAAGCGCAGTCAATCAAAAAGACCTTGCCATCATTCATGCGCCATTTAAAGACACGCCGAGTGTACAATTGGGCGACTCTTCCACCGTACACATTCAGGATACCCTGACTATGATTGGTTTCCCCGGCAATGCTGATTTGAACAATAACCCGACTGATCTGCTCACCTTTTCGGTGGTTAAGATCGATGTCAGCTCTATTAAGACTACCGCCAGTGGAGCGCCGGTGATCCAAGTGAGCGGCAACGTAGAACATGGGGATAGCGGTGGCCCGGCCTTAGACAATCAGGGCAACATCGTCGGTATCGTCAGCTTCGGCATTGCCAATCCTAATTCTCCTGGCAGTACCAACGGTACTAGCTTCCTACAGGCGAGTAGTAGTGCTAGCGGGTTGGTCAGTTCGCTCAACTTAGATACGACAGCCGGAACTTTCCAGAAGCTGTGGAGTCAGGCTTTTACTGACTATTCTGCCACTACGCCTGGCCATTGGCACAGAGCTGCGCAAGAATTGGGCCAGCTCGCGACGAACTACCCACTCTTCCAAGGTGTCAAACCCTACCTGCTCTATGCTCAAGCGCAAGCAAAAACGGAGCGACTATCATCATCACAAACACCAATACAAACACCGACACAACCCAGCCGCAACGCACCTAGCATTAACTCTACTACACTTACACTACTTCTACCCATTGCTTTAGTAGTATTGCTCTTGCTGGTTGTCTTCCTACTATTAGTTCTTGTTTTAGGCAACCGCAGAAGGAAGGACAGAGCTACATCAGCAGCGGTATCAAATCCACCGCTTACTAGGATGCCCATGCCACAACAAAACGGTCCCAATGTGCCACCATTTCACATAACACCTACACAGCAAGATACCAGGACAACCTTTGCCCCTCCTGCTCAAGGCCAGGGACCTAATCAGTTATCTAGCTCGATGCCTCACACGGGTAGCACCTCCGCGGTATTACGTCCCTGGCCTTGCGGACATCTCAATCGGCCCAATGCGCGCTTCTGTAGCATCTGCGGAGAACCCGCCCCGACGACTATTAGACGTGAGAATGTCTAAAAGAAAGAGCAGCGAGGAAGCGTTTTCTCGCTGCTCTTTCTTTTAACTTGCTCCCATGATATTGTAGCCAGCATCCACAAATAAGATATCACCCGTAATAGCCCGCGCCAGATCGCTGCACAGGAAAAGTGCAGCATCTCCCACCTCGTTCTGTTCAATATTGCGACGCAACGGCGCAATGTGTCCCATCTGCTCGCGAAAGCCAGTGAAGCCCGAGATGCCACGTGCGGCAAGGGTGTTGACAGGACCGGCAGAGATGGCGTTGATGCGAATGTTGTGCTCTCCGAGTTCATAGGCCAAGTAGCGCACGCTACATTCCAACGCGGCCTTGGCCTATGAACTCGGAGAGCACAACATTCG
>JAFATZ010000419.1 GCA_019243675.1 Ktedonobacteraceae bacterium
ACTTGTCATTGCATGCTCTAGCCCACAGTATGCACGGCGTCTTACTGAGATAATTCTGCCACGTCTGCAGGAAACACTGAAATGTCACTTCCCTGTAGCCTATCTCTCAGAAGATGGAGGATACCTGTGTACACATCGCTGGTTTGGTGCAGCTCTGCATCGTAGAGGTGGTGAGTTGACAGCCGAAGAGGCACGTGGGTTGGCAAAACTAGGAATATGGGCGCAGCAGACGATGGCTGGTGAGCGTAGTGAACTGACGTTGCTGACACATGAAATGGCTGCTTGGCAGCGTGTCGCTTCTGCTAGTGAGCGTCTGCCGCTGATGGATAAACGCACAGTACATGAGCACTGTGCCTATCGTCGCAAAGGCTATTGCTTTGTGAACCTTGCAGAGGAGCGCGTCAAGACTGCGACAATAGTAGTAACAACTCATACAGGACTTTTTGATGATCTTTCTAGCCCACACTCGCTACTTAAGGGTATTGATCAGCGTTTGATTCTCGACACCGATCTGCTGGAATCAGAAGAAAATGCGCCCTGGCGTGGTACTGAGCTAGACCATCTGCGGCTTATTCGTCTACTCAATACTCTTGGCACTGAACCAACGAGTAATCGTTATCAAGGATTACTTGCGTTGGCTGCTCCCTCGCTACGTGAAAATGGCCCCGGCGGTCTCTCAAGAACACCGACTATTGCCAAAGCTGAATTGGACACGCGTATGCTTGTGTGGTTTCAATTGCTGCGTCAAGCCTGTGCGGCGGTAGAGAAACTTTTCAACTGCTTCAGTCAGCTCTTAGAAGAGTTTCTGCAGCAAGGCTTCAGTGGCAATGGGCGAGACAAAGCAAGAGCAGAAGTGCTAAATCACCAAGGAAGTGTGCGCAATGCTGAACGCCCAGACCCGCCATTGCGCTTAAGCGTCGCAGTGCGCAGTCTGGGGACCTGGATAGATACAGAGCGTGCATGGCAGCAAGTAGCACAACGTTTACAAGCCGTCATTGATCTCGCCCACGATGCTGAGAAGATGCTGCTTGCGAGCCAACACGGTCGCCACCAACTTGCTAACGCAAATGGGGAAAATGCCCTGCTTGCTGCTGAATTAGCTACAGTGGCCCGGCAGCTCACGCAACAAAGGCAACTTGGGCAACAGGCTCTTTCTTTGAATGAAAGCGAGATGGTCTATTGGTTGCGTCTGCCTTTCTCCGTATCCCAGCAAAACCCACAGCACTATACAGCCTCCTCATCTTCACCGATGGAGACTTCTCCCGTGCTGTATGCCCAGTTGGTGCAAGTCTCTTCTCTTCTCAAGCGTCTGGGTGTTGCGGAAAATACAGGCACTATTTTCGTAGGCGCTGCCCTCTCTGTTGATAGTTCCTTTTCTTTTTACCGAGGACGGTTAGGTCTTGCAGATACCTGCTCTGCCCTCTCAGTTGTGACCGAGCGACACGAACAAACACTCCTCTACATGCCCAACGACGTGCCCGAACCGAATATGGCCCAATATCAACGCTATCTAGACGAAGCATTGATACAACTTGCCAGTACCCTTGATGGACAACTTGTGGCATTATTTACCTCGCACGCTGCTCTGCGTAGTTGCTATGGCTCTATAAAACCTGTGCTAGAGACGCGAGGTATTCTTGTGCTAGGACAAGGTGTGGATGGCTCTCCTCGCCAGTTGTGGCAGGTGTTCCAAAGTCAGGAGCAAGTGGTATTGCTTGTTACTGCTGGCTTCTGGGAGAGCGTAGACGACGTTCAGCGCTCTCCGACGTGCCTATTCATTGCCCGTCTTCCTATGCCGGCGCTCAATGACCCTTTGATGGCTGCACGCGCTGAACACTACGGCTCCGATCAACTTCACCAGTTTACTGTCCCCTTAGCTGCCCTACGCACACGTCGAGTACTCAACAGGTCTGTGTGGAGCGATACGAGGCGCAACTGTATCGTGCTCTTCGACCGTCGCGTGTTATCAAAAGACTATGGTTCTGTAATTCTGCACAGTCTGCCACATTGCTCTCAACGCCAGGCTGCTGTGTCTCATATGCCAGAAACGATTATGGATTGGCTAACGGGCACGGGTGCTTGGGAGTAGAGGCCAGAAGAGAAGGCAAGAAAACGTTATGCTTGCAAATACTACTTACAACGCCCAACGCCAAAAAACCGTGGTCGCATTTACCTCTGTGGTCGCAGCTATTGGTCTGACCAGTCTCAAGATCGTCGCTGCACTGCTCACAGGTAGTCTGGGCATTCTCGCCGAGGCTGTCCATTCTGCACTCGACTTGGTGGCGGCACTGATGACGTTGTTTGCTGTTCGTGTTGCAGGCCGTCCTGCCGACGCCTCTCATAACTATGGGCACAGCAAAGTGGAAAATCTCTCGGCCTTTCTAGAGGCGGGTCTGCTGCTGCTCACCGCTGTATGGGTGATCTATGAAGCCCTGCGGCGTCTGCTCTATCACGAAGGACACGTCGATGCTAGCATCTGGGCCTTCATCGTCATGTTCGTCTCTATAGTAGTCGATTTTACTCGGTCCCGTGCGCTGCTGCGCGTTGCACGTAAACTTGGTAGCCAAGCACTAGAGGCTGACGCGCTGCACTTTAGCACGGATATCTGGAGTTCGCTGGTAGTTATTGCAGGTCTGCTTATTGTGTACTTGGCACAGACTTTTCGGCTGTCTGCTTGGTTAGGGCAGGCCGATGCTGTTGCGGCGCTTGCGGTCTCTGCCATTGTCATGTGGGTAAGCCTGCGACTAGCGAAAGAAACGGTGGACGCGCTGTTAGACCGTGCCCCCGAAGAGATAGCAACACGGTTGCAAAACTGCATTGCTGGTCTTGAAGATGTCAACGAAGTACGCAGGGTACGCATGCGGCGCGCTGGTAATAAATTGTTTGCCGA
>JAFATZ010000015.1 GCA_019243675.1 Ktedonobacteraceae bacterium
GGTGCTCTTTGCGCAAAAGATGCAGCAGCAGCAGCCCCGTCCAGAGCGTGCCTCTGGGGTGAACCTGTCAGAGCAGCACACTCCCGTGTGCCTCTAGCCATCAGAAAGGAAGCGGCAACATGCAACTAGTCGAACAGCACGTTATCAAGAGAGGTGACCCTCGTTTTGCAGTGCTTGATGCTGCTTCCTTTGCCTCGAAGAATTTGTATAATGCGGCACTCTATGAGATACGCCAAGCCTTCTTTGCTGATGGTATCTGGCTACGCTACAGCGAGATGGACAAGCGCATGCAGTCCCACGAGGCGTATAAAGCCTTACCTGCTAAAGTCAGTCAGCAGGTGCTCAAACAGCTTGATGACGCCTGGACTGCGTTCTTTGAGGCGCTACAAGCGTATAAGCAAGCCCCCTCCAAGTTCACAGGACGACCACGACTACCTAAGTACAAGGACAAGGCTAAGGGGCGCAACCTGCTCGTGTACACTATCCAGGCCATTAGTCGAGGAAAGAAGGGCTTGAAGCGCGGCATCATCAAACCATCCATGTTACCTATCGAGGTGCAGACCAAGCACAAGGATGTCTCACAAGTACGCATGGTACCGCGCCAAGGCTTTTACGTGGTGGAAGTGGTCTACGAGAAAGAAGAGAAGCAAGCAGAAGTCAATCCTGCTTACTACGCTGGCATAGATATGGGTATCGACAATCTGGTAGCGCTAACAGCAAACAAGCCTGGCTTTCGGTCAGTCCTTGTTAACGGGCGTCCAGTCAAATCCATCAACCAGTGGTATAATAAGCGCAAAGCAGACCTACAGAGCAAGCTGAGACGCACAGGCACCACCAAGCGCATGGAACGCCTGACCAACACACGTAACCGCCGTATCACTCACTATATGCACACAGCGAGCAAAGGGATTGTTGACCTGTTGGTCAAAGAGGGGATAGGCACCCTCGTGATTGGCAAGAATGACGGCTGGAAGCAGGAAGTCACCCTGGGCAAGCGCACCAACCAACACTTCGTGCAGATACCGCATGCCCGTTTGATTGCGATGCTCACCTACAAGGCGGAACTCGTCGGCATTCGTGTGGTGGTCACCGAAGAGAGCTACACCAGTCAAGCCAGTTTGCTCGACCTGGACCCGCTGCCTGTGCGCACCAAGAGCGGTGAGCAACACACCTTTAGCGGCAAGCGGGTGAAACGTGGACTGTACCGTGCAGCCGATGGGCGGGTGCTCAATGCCGATATCAATGGTGCTGGTAACACCATGAGAAAAGTAGCCCCTGATGCCTTCGGGTCGAAGGGGGTAGAGGATGGTAAGGGGATGCTTGCATCCCTGGTAGTCCATCCCGTGAGGTTCGTCATTGCCCCCTCACGAACCCACAAAGGGAAATCCTAGCTCGCTACAAAACGCTATAAAACGCTAGAGATCGCTAAACTTTTTGGAACTATACTCTGCCACTAACAGCTACTAGTGAGCAGGGCTATTTTAGCAGCAGTTGGAGAGAACATCAATATCGCTACTTTAGTAAGAAGTTGGAAATTGGGGTAGCACTTCGGCTTAGGAAGCGCCATCAACTTTAGTGGGATGGTGCGTGCCATCTAGATTGCCCTGCCCCATTTCTCCACCCCCACCTTCGACGGCAGGGCAATCAATTCGATTGCCCTGGTCGCAGTCGTCCTCGTGTTGGAAAATACTGACCACGTCAAAGCTGTCGCGTCTTTGACTGGGCGCAGCCTAGGTCAGTACGTGGGTCGGGCTTCCTGGGTGATGGTATCGCGAGCATCATCACAGGTCTCGGCGGACCAGGCGAGAAGGCGTATGCAAAAAACATTGGCGTGATGGCCGTGACAAGAGTTTTTTCCAGCATAGTCTTTCTGATCGCGAATGAGCACCTGGGTGTAGCAAGCACAAGCTCAACGAATAACAGACCCAAGCCAAATCTAGCAAGATACCTGCCAAAAAGAAATCAGTACCTATGAGAGGTAAGATTGTGTCACACAAATCGTGTTGGATGGGAGGGTGATAGCTGGTCTGGACTATTCAACTCGGCACCTGGAGGAGGAGCAACCGGTCCATAGAGCAGAGGGTCGTTGCTCCACCGCATCCAGTCGTCGAGTCGAGTACGCAGTTCTTCTAACACGACAGCTACGGACGAGTCGTGGGCCATGTTACAAGCCTCGTTGGGATCGAAAACCAGATCATAGAGTTGCTCGAAAGGCCGTGATCGCTCTCGCCACCCGTGTTGGAGCAACACATCTTTGCTCGGGCTATCATCGCAATTTGGTAACACTGGCCCCAGATGGTGATCAAAGCGGCGGATATACTTCCAGCGCTGCGTACGAACTGCACGCGTTGGCTCGTATGCAGCATGATAGGTCACCTCTGCAAAAATTGCATCATGGATGTGCTCAGCCTCCTTTCGCAGTAAAGGCAACATGGACGTGCCCTGCAGCCAACGTGGGGCATCAATGTTGAGCACATCACAAATGGTTGGGAAGAGATCGATCTGTGAGACAAGTGCATCGCAGACCCGTCCACCACTAAAGCCTCCTGGACCGCGCATCATGAGCATGACCCCAATACCGTGGTCAGTCAGGTTGGCCTTCATCCTCGGGAAGGCAATACCGTGATCTGTGGTGCAGATGACTAGCGTGTTCTCTGCCAGTCCATTCGCGTCTAAGGCGTCAAGTACAACTGCTATGCCCCTGTCTAACTCGCGGGCACTCATCTTAAACGCGCTTATATCGAGCCGTGTCTGGGGAGTATCAGGTAAGGGAGCAGGTGGTAACGAGTAGTTGGCATCTTTTAGCATGCTAGGCCTTAAGAAGTCGCGGTGGGTCTCGAAAAAGCCAACAGAAAGAAAGAAAGGCTGCGGCAGACCAGTGTTCAGCCACTCAAGAGCAGTGGGTGCGACGAGAGCAGCTTGGTAGCCTTCTATTTTAGAAACCCGATCATAGCCACTCGCATTGGGAGCTTTCGAGAGGTGTTCCTCGCCGATCAAAGCTGAATAATACCCGACTTTGCGCAGGATGTGAAGGATGTGCTGCCTATAATCGTGCAAGGAAAAGCCTCGGTGAGCCAAGCCAAGCATGCCATTGCAATGGGCATACTGTCCAGTGAGCAAGCTTGCACGGCTTGGCGAACAGGTCGGTGCCGCACAAAAGGCCTTGCGGAATAACACACCCTCTTCGGCTAGGCGCTGAAGAGTGGGTGTTTGGATAGCATGGCCATAGGGTTGAACGTAGCGACCTGTGTCGTGAGAGTGAATGTAGAGAATATTTGGACGTTTCGGTTGCATGGAGATACCCTTTCTAGTTACGATCATTATACCTTACAAAGCCATAAATTAGCCTACGAAGCCCTATTGATATTATAACTTATTGGAATGAATAATATAACTTGAAGGAATGAGGAAAATGTGCTATTGTCTCACTAGAACAATATTTGAAGAGGTCAAAGTAGGTATGAAGAGCAGGCTGGGAGAGCCTCTGTCTCACTCATTCTTTAAGGAGGTTGCATGCAACCACATACGTGCTACCTGGTCTGTGCCACCCCTCGCAGTGGCAGTACATTCCTATGTGATATCCTGACCACTACGGGGATGGCAGGGCGAGCAAAAGAGTACTTTCAGCCACGTATCGTACGACCACAAGACTACTTCAAAACTGAGGTAGGCACCGATGTAAGAGTACTGTTGGCTGGGTTGTGGCCGGATAGTGAACCTGTTGAGCCAACAGGTTGGGATGGTTCTACCTATGCAGACTACCTTACAAAGGTCCTAGAGGATGGTACCACGCCTAATGGCGTTTTTGGCGCGAAGGTGATGTGGAGCTATCTTGGTGACTTCATCACTCACCTACGACGTATCCCACAGTATAAGGGACTGGCAGTGCCTGATCTGCTCTCAACAGTCTTTCCCAACCTGCACTATATATGGGTCAGGCGTCAAGAGAAGCTACGACAGGCAGTCTCGCTCTGGAAGGCGATCCAAACGTGGACCTGGAAAGCGGATGAGCCTCCACAGGGCGGGGTTTCCTCTCTAGTCAGAGAACCGATCTTTCACTACGAGGCGATTGACTACTTACTCCAACAACTGCTAGTTCAAGAGAAGGCATGGCAGCAGTACTTCAATGAGAATGGTATCAACCCATTCACTGTTGTCTATGAGCAATGGACCTTAAGCTATAGAGCGGAGGTGTTCAGCATTCTGCAGTATCTGTCCATCCCTATCCCGGAAGACCTAGTAGTTGCAGAAACGCGAATGCAGCGCCAAGCTGATACACTCTCCGAGGAATGGGTTCAGCAATACCAGCAGCAGAGGCGATAACGGGAGGAGAAGATTGACTGAAATGGTGTATGTTGCATGCAGGCTTTGATATATGGGGCCAGGGTGCCTGAGCAGTGATGCATCTTTCACCCATCGAAATTGCTGCCCGCTTGAATGGTAATCGCATTTTCTGTTATACTTCTACTCGGCTCGCATGCGCAGAAACCTACTGGCGATAATGATGCGTGCTACTATTTTTGGAGGCAATAATTGTATGGCAGGCCCTCGTATATTTGTAAGTTACTATGTTGATGGTACAGCCGATCACGATTATCTGTTCGCAATGCAACTGATTACAGACCTGCGTGCTCATGGTGCTGAGGTGGTGGAAAGTGTGAGTAGCGCTGGCAAGGATATCGTGCAGTGGCTCAATGAGGTGCTCCCCGGCTGTCAATGGTGTATCCTTATCCAGACTCCCCAGGCAGTACGTTCACTGCGGGTGCAGATGGAGGTGAACAGTGCTTTCAATCTGCTCATGCAACAGCGCATGCAAGGCGTTATCTCTGTCCTTGCAGAGCCGTGTAACAGCAATGAATTGCCTGCAACCTGGACTACACTAAAGTCCTTCGACGCTACTCAGGATTATCCAAGAGCATTGACAAGAGTGTTGGGCGAAGTTGGCTTGCTTGGAGCATATGAAGCTACATCAGTAGCGCTTCCACCCTCAAACCCAGCACCAGCTTTGATACTTGGTGACCCTGGAGATAGTGCTAACCAATCTGAGCCTAGCACGGTTGGTACAGACGATTTGGATGATTCACCTATCCTCCCTAGAAAAGGTGCTATACCTGCAGGTGAGGAGGATAGAGCTAGACCCCTCAACACACCAGCTCGCCGCCGACGTTCTGCGTGGCTAGTAGCACCTGCAATTGCACTAGTACTTGTGTTGATCGTCGCTAGCGCCACTATCTTTGCCCAGCCACCTTCCAAGAATTCAGTCAGTGTAGCAGGCACCGCTACTACTACTGCCGCCGGAGGCTCGCTGACTAATATACTTTCTAGGGCTGATGCAGCTATAAAGAACACTGTCCTGGGTGTCAGTAGGAGCGGTGCTACGGCAACGGCAACAGCACAAGCTGCGGCTACTCCTAGTGCCAATGCTACTGCTCCCACCAATCCCATTGCTCCCACTAGTCCCATTGCTCCCACTAGTCCCATTGCTCCCACCGGTCCCATTGCTAGTAATCCTATACCCACCCCTGGTGCCACTGCTACTGCCTCTTCCGGTACGCCGCAAGATATCTACACGCGGGCAACGTCGGGAACTCCCACGCTAAGCGACCCATTGAGTGGCCAGGATAGCAACAATTGGGACCAGTCCTCTAGTTGTGCCTTCACAGGAGGGTCTTATCATGTTAGCGTGCCACAGAATGGATTTTTTTCGTTGTGCTACGCACATGCAACCAACTTTAGTAACTTTGCTTATCAGGTAAAGATGACTATTCTCAGTGGTGATGGAGGCGGCCTTATCTTTCGTGCTGACAATGCACATTCCACTCTCTTCGTTGTCACTTCGTCTGGGTTCTACGAGCTTATGCAGATCCAGGGAGCACCTTCTGATCAGGGCCAGGGATCAATTTCTGGATTGAGTTCAGCGATTAATACTGGTCTCAATCAGACGAACGTGCTTACTGTCATAGTGCGTGACAGCAGTATCTATCTGTATGTAAATTCGCAATATATCACGAGTGCGAGCGACAATTCTCCTACTTCTGGTATGATCGGCCTGTTCGCCATTAGTGTGTCGCATGCCAGTGAGGTGGCTTATAGCAATGCTGAGGTGTGGGCACTCTAGGTGATATATGGTGAAACTTCTCCATTACTCATAGCGTGAAAGTCGTATGATCTACTCGTGATATGATGGATGAAGGAGAAATGTATGCAAGAAAGTGTGAAAGTGCAGAACATACCTGTGAAGATGTACCGCACGGCTGAACGCTTGACGGTGGCTGCCCCTATGCCGGGTTTGCTGCCAGAAGATATTGTGGTTGAGGTAACGAGCGGCAATCACCTGCTGTTACGAGGCGAACTGCGGGGAGTGTTGAAAGATATCAAAGAGTTGCTGGTTGATGAATGGAGTGTGGGCGGCTACTACCGCGAACTAGCACTTCCCGATCGTGTTAACGCCGAGCATGCCAATGTCACCTATCGCAATGGTGTCGTCGTTGTGGCCTTGCCTATAAGCGAGCGTACTATTCCTGCTATCCTTACTCTGAAGACGGTCGGGCTAGATCACGGCGAGTATGCTGGCAATGCGGGGCATGCTCAAATATAGACAAGAGGAAGTAGAGAGGAACTGTGATACTTGACAGCTACATAATACCTGAGTATTATTAGCCACGGTCGAATGACTTCTGACTAAAAAAATCTCGGGGAGTTTACTATGCCTATTAACAACTATAGTGTGCTAAAGTATCGCGCTACTGACCACTTTTTTGGACCAAGTGCCAATTACCATTATCAAATTCTCGCACTTGCTGATCAAGTGCAGTATCGAATAGCAGTCGATGTGCAGTCACAAGAGTATCCATCAGAACTGCTGTACTTCGTAGATACCAACTATCAAAATCCGATCACAGATGGTTTGGCGCAGTTGGCGTGGGGTGTTACTCCTATAGAAAGTGTTCCTGGAGGAATTGCTCTTGATTACTTGCGTGGCAATCTCTTTGATGTTACACAGATGAAGCCATTGCCTGCTGATGCGCCCTCCCATAACGATCTCGATGATCTGATTGATAGCTATGTTCAGCAGGCGATCGGCGACCAGAGTGCTGTGCTGTATGCTTTCGGCCAAATGTGGGGACCGGAGGAAAACAAACCTGACCAATACTTCAATTTTTTACCTGGTCGGGGTATTCACGACATCCATATGAATCAAGGCAATACGAGCCACTGGTACCGTGATGATGGACCTTGGCAAGATGGTGCTCTGCTGATACACTTTGAGTCGCAGAATGTGTGGGTTGCACTCTTTTTGGCATTCCAATCTCAGTGCTTCCAGACTGACGACGCGGGTCACTGCTTGAATGGTCAGGCGACAACCTTTCATAGTCGCCACCATTAAGCTGCTCCACTAGAGCAACTGCTGCTAGGGCGTTCGCCTTGGCTCATTTGCTAAAATTATCCCGAAGAAAGAGAGAAATAAGCAGACCGATGTGGAAGACCAACAAACAAGAGAGGAGCGCTGTCTCTCAGTGTTCCTTCTGTGGGAAAAGCCAAGACCAAGTCGACCGACTCACAGCAGGGCCACTCGATGTTTCTATCTGTAATGAATGTGTCGATTTCTACCGCAAGTGCCTGGATGAGGCGGCGGCTGCAGAATCTATTGTCATAACCAAACATGTACGTGTCTGCAGTTCCTGCGGAACCAGTTGCCCTGAAAGCTATCGTTACTGCTTCAATTGCGGTGCTCAATTCACACAAGAAACATGAGATGCTCACGAGCGTTACATTGACGTTACCATGATACACCTCTTAACTGGGAAATCTTTGGGAGATAGCTATGAAACAATCTACACAGCGTGTACGCAATCCCGCCGATTATGGCTATCCCTCGCCCGATGTTACTGCGCTTTCAGCAAAAGCTCTTGAAGTGACACGACGTTTGACGGAGTACTATGGTGAGGTTCCTTTCTCCAACAAAGACCCGATGAGCATGCTGGTCGATATTCTCTTATCTCATCGTACTCGTGACGAACAGACGGCTGCTGCTTATGACAACCTGTTAAAGCGCTTTGGCTGCTGGGAAGCTGTGCGCGACGCCCCCACGCAGGAAGTCCAGGATGCAATTGCTAATGTGAACTGGCCCGAAGTCAAAGCGCCACGCCTGCAA
>JAFATZ010000017.1 GCA_019243675.1 Ktedonobacteraceae bacterium
GCCGTTGATGTTGAGAGCGCTGTCCGGCGCTGGCAGCGTCCAGGTCACCAGATTAGCCCACCAGCGAGCGGATTCGCTCCACGAGAGCCAGTTTGCCGTCCAGAGACCAAGAGCATCGCTCGTCCAAGCCGCGACTCGCCCCAGTCCGTACTGCCAGACAGCAAGTACAGGGTCATCGCGATGGCTAACGAGAACCACCTGTGCGCTGGGCTTAGGCGTCGTCGCTACGTAACCGTCCAGACCTGGTAGAGCACCGAGGCCCGTGAGAATCGGGTGTGCTCCAACGACGATAGCAGGAATGAATGGCTCATTAACAATTGCTCTGCGTGCGGCCTGCTGCGTCTCTTGTAACAATATCTGTGGTACAGCGGCAGGGTTATCGGCACGATAAAAACGCCCTTTGCCGAAGGTAGCGATTTGCTGCATGGTGCCCAATTCCGTGTTGTTCGCTGCATTGGTAGCGACAGCGGAAACGGTGATGTGCTCGTTAGCCATCTTTGTTGCTTGTGACTGTGCTGGGAAGCCGTCGAGGGTATCGCCATCTCCCAAGAGAATCACGTGCTTTATTTTAGCGTCAGTGTGCAACAGAACTTGTTCAGCATTCTGTAAGTCGGGTAGGTAGCTTGCAGGGTCATTGGGATTCAGGGCATCAATAGCGTTATTGATAGCAGTTTTGTTCGTCACATGCTGCATGGGAATAGTCAGCGTCCCATAGGCAGCAGAGATGCCGACTTGGTCGTGCGGAGTCAGGAGGCTAACCACTCCTTTAGCCGCCTCTTTGGAAATGTTGATCGCCCCGTTTTCCTCCAAGCTCTCAATGATAAGCACGACAGCGATGGTAGGTGTGTCTTTATGCTGTGGTATATCCATGCGCACTGGCAATGTTTGCTCTAAAGGAGTATCGGCATAGCCTCCCACGCCGTAGCTGTTTTCTCCGCCGCTCACAACGAGTCCGCGCCCAAGGTCACGCACGAAGGATTGGAGTATTTGCATACGTGTCGTTCCTAGCGATACTGCGGGCACATCGGCGAGTACCACGCTGCTATAAGGTGCGAGGCCATCAAGAGTCGTTGGTACGTCATTTGCAGTACCAAGCACAGCATCTATTTTGGTAGCTCTCAGAGCTGCCAGAATATTTTGTGCGGCGTTGGGCCTTCCCTCAATAATGAGAACGCGCGGTGGTCCTTGCACGTTCACAAAAGCAGACGCTTCGTTGTTTTGAGCCAGGGTATCCTGTGGCGCATCCATAGACACGTGGAAGGTGTGGAATCCAGGTGCAGGCGCGAGCAATGTAAAGCTGACCTCTTGTGATCCGGCCACAATATGGACGACTTGCTGTAGCAACAGCCGTTGGTCAAGATACAGCCGCAAGGTGACATCCTGAGTCACGGTGCTAGAGAGTTGTACGTGCAGCACAAAGTGCTCATTGGTATGCAGTGCTGTTGGTGCGTCAAGGCCGTCGATGCGTGCTTCGGCTGTGTTGATAGTAGGCAGGGGGACGATATCAAGCCGGATACCTTCTTGGCGTAGCAGTTGTGCCTCTTGCAGCGCATCGCCCAAGTTTTGTTGCCCGTCGGTTAAAAGCACGATACGCCGCAAGCTATCAGTTGGCAGGATAGCAGCGGCGAGGCGCAATCCCGCTGCAAGATCGGTATAGTTCGTATCAGGAGTAGACTCAAAATGCGTGAAGTCAATTTTTGATGTAATAGCTTGTTCAATAAGGGCATTGCGTCCAACCGCGACGATACCGACTTGGTCATTTGCTCGTTTGTAGCGCAAAGCATTGCCAATCCATTGCTCGATAAAGGCACGTTGTGTGCTTGTGCTAGCAGAGATGTCGCCTACGAAGACGACGGCTTGACGCGAGACGGGCTGCGCCCAAGTGGCTCCAGCAAGCGCAGTGATAATCAAGGTGAACAGCGCTAAGCGACAGCCTAGTATGAGCAAGCGCTGCCTTCTAGGGAATGGCAGAGATGTACGTCGCCAAGCAAGATAGACCAGTGTGCCAATAGGCAGCAGAAGTAGCAGAAGTAGTGGTTGTTCAAATGCGAGCACGCTTGCCTCCCTTCGCTCTACGGCGTGAGAACCTGCCTTTAGCCCTTTTGATCGCCTTTGTAATCGATTTCACACGAGCGCTGTACTCTCTCTCTACTTGGCCTTGCAGTCTGGAAAGAGGACCGCCAAAATAGCTCTTGTTACCTAACGTCTGTTGTGATCGAGCGCCTCTACCCAAAGGAGTTTGTGCTGCTGCACTACTGTAACTACGGCTGAATAGCCACCACTCTATGCAGAGCACGAGTAGTAGGAAAGCTGCAATCCAGGGCCAGATTTCGCGTAATTGGCGTGGTACCTGATTGCCATCGGTTGTAAAATCGCTGCTGTGTACTACTGGCAGTGTAGCAACTGGTGCAAGCTGCGACTGCATCGCATCAAACAGATTGACAGTAAATGCTCCTTGGCGGTCCTGGCCCCGCACGCGCTGTACTATGTAGTAAATACCCAGGCGGTTCGTGTCATTGTAGGGCACCACCGGAAATGGTGGTGCAATGGTTAGTGCTTGTTGATTCGGGTCGGTAACCGTTACTCGTTCAGCCCCGGGCCACGTCTGTAGGGTAACTGGAGCTCCTGGTGTTACTTGGGCATCATTGGCAACCGGAGAAGGCAGAAACCAGTTGACCATGTTAAACATCAGAATGGGGAAGCTTGGTTGCAGTGCCAGGTCACTATCATGTAGATCAAAGCCTAGGACTGCGACACGCCTGTTGTCCTTCTCACCCGCTAACAGCAGTGGCGTCTCCGGCGCAGTAATAATGGATTGTGTCCAAGGAGCGGCTGTCAGTTGTCGGCTAGCACGCAAAACATGAATACTGCTGAGATCAACGTTAGCAAGGAGGCTAGCGGTATCGTTGCCCGCGCCGATATGGCTCACCCGAATCGCTGCGCCCGAGGAACCGAAGAGATAAGAACCGGGCGGCGGGTTAACAAAAAAGAGACCGCCAGTGGGTAGACGTGCCGGAACAAAACCGTCAAACACGGTCAGATCATACGCGCCGCTATCTACGTATTTATCTGGTGTTGTCTCGTACAGGTCGATGTTCGGCTGCAGGCGCAGGGCGGCTTCAAGAAAGCTATTGCCCTTGGTGACGAGTAGCACGCGCCCATGCAATGCACCACCGACAACGGCCCAGCCTTCGTGGTCTATGGTCATCGCATCTTGAGAGATCACGTGAGCATAGAGGAAACGTGTCATTGGTGCGAGCGGTCCCCATTGTAGGGCACCGTTAGCTCCTGGGGGCAGTGTGAGCGTTTGTACGTTGACGAGGCGTCCATCGGCATACAGTTCTACTGGAATGGAGCGTTGCTGGTGACTGTAGTTAGCAACCTGGGCCAGAGCAAAAAGGTTGCCATGAAGAGTGCGTGCAGCCAGTGCTAGTAGCGCAGTATTAGCAGCATCGGTCCCGATGCGTAAATAGCGTACAGGAAAGGGCAGGGCAAGAGTTTGATCCGGCGGCAGTACGTGACCATCTCCAACGACCAGCACTTGACTATGGGCGTGCCCTGTCAGCAACGCTGTTGCCAGAGAAAGAGCTTGTTCGAGATCGGCAGCCTGGTTTGTCACCCTAGTGCGCTGCAGTGCCGCCAGCAATTGGTTTTTATCTTGAGATGATGCAATCAACACCTGGGGCGAGCGTGCCATAGTGATGAGCGAAAGATGATCGCCTGGTCCAAGCGTGTCGATGAAATCGGCAATGCGGCTCTTAGCGTTCTCGAAGCGGTTGGGCGCTACGTCGGTTGCCTGCATGCTGGCCGAGGCTTGCAGGATGATGGCTGTATCACCACCCAAGGGGCTTCTAGCAAAGATGGCTGGTCGCGTCAGCACTAACACGATAATAGCGGCAGCCAAAAGTTGCAATAGCAGTAAGGGCGTGAAGCGTAGGCGCTGCCAGGGGCGGCTGGCCTGTAAATCTTGTAATACCTGTTGCCAGAGGAATGTGCTGCCAATAACTCGTTCCTGGCGCTTCGGACGCATGAAGTAGAGTAGCAGGATAACAGGAATGATCAGACTAAAGGCAAGTGCAGCCGGAACGAGTAGATTCATCGCTTCAACCTCTATTTGACCAGTTCAATCTGTCGCAAGAGTCGCT
>JAFATZ010000091.1 GCA_019243675.1 Ktedonobacteraceae bacterium
CTTCGAGGTTTCTCGTGTGCTTTATGGATGCTTGCATATGACTCTCTCCTCCAAATTCTTTCCCTTTGTAAGGGTATAACTACGTTTCTTTACGTTTCAATAAGTCTTATTACGTTTCATTATTTTCTTTAGATCACTTTATAGGACTATCTTTATGAATCTTACGTCTGGGTGGTTCATGACTTCGCCAGTTTGTATCCTACGTCTGGAACTGTTAAGATATACCTGGGTCGGCGTGAGTCAGCCTCAATTTTGCGGCGCAGGCGGCTGATATAGACCCAGATGAAGTCGATATCCCGGCTGTATTCGGGACCCCACACTTTTTCTAAGAGCAGTTCGTGCGTGACGACCATGCCCGCATTCTGTGCTAGGACGCTCAGTAGCTTGTATTCGGTGTGGCTGAGTTGGATAGGCTGGCCTCGAAGCATGACCAGATGTTGGCTGTAGTCGATCATCAGCTCGCCCGTAGTGAAGATAGTCTGCTTTATTGCTTGTGAGGTTGCTGCTGGCTGACGGCGTAGAATGGCACGTATCCTAGCGAGCAGTTCTTTCATGCCGAAGGGCTTCACGACCACATCGTCGCTGCCAAGGTCGAAGAGTTGCACACGCTCGTCTTCGTCGCAATGGTCAGCAAGCATGATGACGGGTGCTTGTGAGAATTCACGCAGACGTTGCAGCAACTCTATACCGCTCATGTCGGCTAGACGGGTGGCAAGAAGTACCACATCGGGTTCTTCCAGGTCCAGTTGGCGCAGGAATTGGACACTTTGGTTGACCGTCTGCACGCGGTACCGCTGTTCCTCAAGGTTTGAGCGTAGATAGCGAGTCATGCGTGGATCGCCCTCGGCAAGCAAGACACGCGTACGTCTGTCCTGCTTAAATGGCATAGCCTGCTTCACAGCGGGTGTGCTATTGCCTTGTGTCGTGGAGATGTTTTGAGCAAGTGCTAGGGAGCGTGGTGTGAAGGGGAGGGTGAAGTAAATAGTAGAGCCATGTCCTACTCCGGCAGAGTCAGCCCAGATTCTCCCTCCATGTGCCTCTATTGTAGCACGGGCTGCAGCTAATCCCAGGCCGCTCGTGTGCGCATTTTCTTCACCCTGTTGAATGCGATAGAAGCGCTCAAAGATACGATCAAGGTGCTCGGGCGCAATGCCTGTACCTTCATCGCTAATAGCGATTCTAACCTCTATCTCGTTTGCCTCTACATGTAGCGTTATAGTACTATTTGCAGGAGAATAGCGCACAGCATTATTCAGCACATGATGCACTACTTGCTCTACACGCATAATATCACACGTCACTTCAACAGTTTCATATGCTGTGTGCAGCGTAAAATGGTGTGTTGGCGTAGTCTTGCGCCTACGTTCGATGATGTGTTGCAGCAATGTAGGAAGGTGTACCTGTGAGAGATGTAATTGCACTCCGGCATCAAGTCGCCACACATCTAGCAGCGTATTGAGCACATCATGCAGTTGATCAGCCTGGGTATCTATCATCTGCAGCATTTCGCGCTGCATGGCGTGGTCCCAACGTGCAGAGCCTCCCAGCAGCGTAGTAGCACAGCCCTTGATGATAGCAAGTGGAGTTTTAAGCTCATGTGCGGCAAGGGCCAGTTTCTCGTCCCTCTCCTCAGCAGCAGCATACTCAAGTGTAACGTCGTCGAAGAGCACACCACGTCCAAGCAGACGACCCGTCGTATCCTGCACAGGAAAAGAGCGCACGCGTAACCAACGCACTGCCGCTTTGGCGAGTGCGAGGTCCGACGTGTATTCCTGTTCGGGGTGCGACCAAAGGTTTTCTAGCTCTACACGAGCGACAGCAGGATCAACGGCAAGAGAAAGCAGATGCTTACGTACGTCAAAGGTGTCGTCCGTAGCCAGATCGCCTAGGTCAACACTTAACAAGCGCAAGGCGCTCGGGTTAGCATAGGAGATGTGCTCATGTTGATTGAGCAGCAAAAAACCACTACTCATGCTCTTATTTTAGCGTAGAAAGTCAACCTTACGACCTTTTCCCTAAGAAACAACCCACTTGCATGATATTTAACGCGAAATTGGAGCAATGGCCACGATCAGTGCTAGGTGGACAATCATCGCAATAATAAAGCCTACGGCAATGAAGACAAGCCACTTGCGATCACTAATGTAGGTTCGTATTCTGGTTGGATATGCCTGTGGTGAGCGATCAGCGGCCACAAGCCCTATGGCTATGCGTAGACGCAGTGGGGAAAGAATTGGGGAACGACGTAGCTCGACGAGGAGAGCCTTGTAACAATATCTGCATAGTAACCACGAAAGGCGCGGCTCTGGTACTCCTTCTGGCTCGGCCAGAGGGATAGGACCAAACCAGATACGACTAGTACAAACGGCACAGCGCTTAGTAGCCTGCCTTCTCCAGATTTGTGCTTGCATACTACACATTGTATCACAAGAAGGCCAAAATGCTTCAAGAGGAGATTATGCCGAGGTGCAGCGTAATCTCCTCTTGAAGCATTTAACTATCCCCTTATCAAAGGGAGTAAGTAGACAGTGCTAAACACGAGGATCCACACCAAGTCAACGAAGTGCCAGTACATCTCTCCTGCCTCCACTGCGAAGTGCTTTTTCGCAGTAAAGTCGCCACGGAGAGCACGAATAAGAATGACGATAAGGAAAATGAGACCAACGGTGACGTGTAGGCCGTGGAAACCTGTCAAGGTGAAGAATGCTGACCCGAAGGTTTTATAGTTTAGCGTGAAATTCTGACTAATCAGATTTGTGTACTCGTATGCTTGGCCTCCTAGAAACACACTACCCATGATAATCGTGCCGAGAAGACCGAGAACGAGCCTTCTTTTATCACCCTTAGCAATACCAGAACGCGCCAGGATCGCGGGAACGCTACTTCCGAGTAGAATGACCGTGTTAAAGGCAGGATAGATCACGTCCAGGTGATCTCCACTAGGCAACGTCCATCTACCAGCGCGAATTTCTAGGTAGAGATATGCCGCGATCAAATTAGCAAAGATCAGAGCCTCAGAAGAGATGAAGAATATCATACCCCACCAATTGAGGCTATGTGTTGCTCCTAACTCTCCATGCTCTTCAAGAACTCTGACTTGCTCACCGTGAGCAGTGCTCATGTTTGTATCTCCCTATAGCTAACTATTCAGGTTCCCTAAACTCTTTAGCGACGCTCTAGTCCCCAGCCAATAATGGCGGCGGTCACGAGTACCGCCCCAAGGATCAGAACGATTACATTGCTCATAACGCCTATGAACAGTACGATCAGGGCGAGCGCTAGAGCGAGCGGCCAGGGGCTTGGGCGTGTACTTATCGCCAGTATTGCCTCCTCGCTGACCACTGTAGCCTTCTTCTTTGATCCCTTGCGTTTTACAGGCCCCACGGGGGCTGTCTTCTCAACATTCTCCTCCTGATCTTGAGACACGTCCTACCTCTCCAATGTAGGGGCACGATGTATCGTGCCCTAATGTATCGCGCCTTCAATCTTAGTGAATAACTGTTTTCCAGTCGGCAATCTCTGGATACTTCTTATCGTAGAACGGGCGACGGCTGCGCACAACGGGAATGTGCAAGAAGTTGTACTTCTTAGGTGGAGATGATGTATCCCACTCTAGCGTGAAGGCGTCCCACGGGTCGTCAGGAGCCACCTGACCGTTCTTCAGGCTTACAATTACATTATACAAAAATACCATAATTGCTAGGCCGATAGTCAAGGCACCGATACTAGCAAGCAGGTTCAACTCATTCCATCCCAGATTGCCTGCATAGGTATAGTAACGACGTGGCATACCCAACAGTCCAAGTATATGCATGGGAAAGAAGGTCAGGTTCACACCGATCAGCATGAGCCAGAACTGCACCTGACCCAGCCGCTCACCCAGGAACTTGCCAGTCATCTTTGGAAACCAGTAATAGGTGCCAGCAAAGACACCGAAGACTGTACCGCCAAAGAGCACATAGTGTAGGTGTGCTACCACAAAGTAGGTGTCCGTGACCTGATAGTCGAAGGGCACCACGGCCAGGGCTGCTCCATTCAAACCGCCAATCAAGAACATCGCGACAAAGCCAAGTGCGAAGAGCATCGGAACCTTGAAGCTAATCTTACCACCGAAAATGGTAGCAATCCAGTTGAAGATCTTCACCGCCGTAGGGATGGCGATCAGCGTTGTGCTGGTGGCAAAGAACGCCTGTGCTATTGGTGGCAGACCGACGGCGAACATGTGGTGTGCCCACACGGTGAAGCTCAAGAAACCGATAGCCACGCCCGACCAAGCAATAAAAGTATAACCAAAAATTGGCTTGTGTGAGAAGACGGGCAATATCTCAGAGATCATGCCAAAGACCGGCAGAATCAGGATGTACACCTCTGGGTGACCGAAGGACCAGAAGAGATGCTGCCACAGCAAAGGATCACCACCAAACGCATACTGATAGAAGTGCGTTCCCGCATGGCGGTCTAGCAGCAACAACCCAGCGGCAGCCGTCAAACTGGGCAGCGCGAAGAGCAACAGGAAGGACGTAACCAGCACCATCCAGGTGAAAAGCGGCATACGGTTAATACTCATGCCAGGAGCACGCAACTTGAGAATGGTCACTACGAAGTTGACCGAGCCAGCAATAGACGAAACGCCAAGCATCAGTACACCGAGCGCCCAGAAGTCGGCGTTCATGCCATTTGTACACGCGGTGGCATGCACAGTACAACCAGCATTCGTCAGGTTGAGTGGCGCATACAAGAACCAACCACCATCTGGCGGAGCGCCAAATAAGAAGCTCGACTGTATGAAGATACCACCGAAGAGCAGCACCCAGTAACCGAAGGCGTTCAGGCGTGGAAAGGCCATATCGCGCGCACCGATCATTAATGGCACGATATAGTTACCAAAACCTGTTAGTACAGGGATAACGAAGAGGAAGATCATGGTAGTGCCGTGCATGGTGAAGATCGCGTTGTACGTTTGCGGACTCAACACATGAGCGTCGGGCGCTGCCAATTGTGTGCGGATGAGTAGCGCCTCCATACCGCCCACCAGAAAGAAGAAAAAACCAGTGACTATATACATGATGCCGATCAATTTATGATCGGTCGTCATAAGCCACTCACCAACGTAGCTTTCGCTCAATCGTTTCTGACGAACTACAGTTGTTGTAGCGTTGCCGATAACGGGTGTTGCCATAAACAGTTCCTCCGAACAGACCAGCAAAATAGATAAGCTAATTGAGACTCTCTAGATACGCGACTAGTGCTTGTATCTGATCATCTGTCAGATTCACAACCATATCATTGCCAGGCTTGATGCCCTGCGGGTCTTTCAGCCACTGAGCAAGGTGACATCTCCGTAGCAAATCTGCACCTGGCGAGCACTGGTCCCTATTATTGGTGAGAATGCCGCCAGCGATCAAACCGCGAGCACCGAAGTGTGTGAGATTAGGGCCTACGAGACAGGCGATGGCAGGATCATTGCACTTCACCTGTGGGTCGTCATAGCCTTTCAAGTTGTCACCTACAATACCATGACAACCAGTGCATTGACCCATAAAGATTTGCTTGCCCTGCGCTGCCAAGGCAAATGACGGGGTGACTGCCGCCTGTTGTTGTGTGCTCACCCAAGTGTTGAAGTCGTCAGACGATTGAATAACAGCGTGAAAGGCCATGTGAGCGTGTTGCGCACCACAGTACTCTGCGCATTCACCCAGAAAGGTGCCCGTTGCATCGGCCTTAAACCACCGCATGTTATTATGGCCTGGAATAACATCAGTCTTACCAGTCAGTGCAGGTACCCAGAAGCTATGGATGACATTGTTGGAATAGAGATCAACCTGCACAATCGTATTGACAGGAGCATGCAACTCGTCGGCAGTAGTGATGTTGTATTTAGGATAGTAGAACTCCCACCACCACTGGTGCCCCACTGCCCTTACCTCAAGAGTATTGCTAGAGGTGGGCTGTGTTGCTACGTTCACGAGGCCCTGAATGGTGAAGAACAACACTATGAACAAAATAATGGAAGGAATTACTGTCCACAGTACCTCGATTCTGAGGTTTCCGTGTATCTGCCTAGGGTTGGGCATGCCTGGGCGTTCGCGATAGCGGATAATCGAGAAGATGAGAGCGCCCTCGACAAGCACAAAGATGATAGTGGCGATAATCAGGATAACGTAGAACAGAAAACTCTCACTGGCCGCCACAGGACCAAAAGTGTTCAGGATAGAGGGAGAATTTTCGCCGCATGCAGTCAGCAGGAACGAACCGAGTAGCAAGCCTGCAACGACCACCTGCCAACGGGTTTTCCCGTTAAATAGAGGCTTCCTCACGTGTAAGTCTCCTAAAACGTTGTTTGACATAAATAAAAAGGGTGTTCTTGTCAGATTTCCCCACTTTAGACTTAAGTCTAATTGTGTTGCCTAACAAAAGGCTTGAAGTTTTTTTGTCCTACCTTACAAGAACCTGAATGGCAAAAAATTTAGGAGGTGACAAATCAAAGTCCTACATTGCCTCTGCAGACATTTGTTGAGTCATATTTTCGCAAAATGTATCACAATGGAAATCACATTTGTCTCACTACTCGGATTACCAAATTTCATAACTTCACATAAATGTTGACAAGGCGTCAAGATTTGTGTTACAGTTTGTTGTGAGTGATTGATAAGTCGTATTTCTTTTCCAACGTAGGAGCAGCATGTCCGCTCAAGGAGGGTCTTATGATTGATCGGGTCGGACAACAGCTTGGTAACTATCGCATGGTCCGTCTGCTAGGAAAAGGAGGGTTTGCTCATGTCTACCTTGCTGAGCATCTCTACCTCAAGAATCAAGCAGCCGTCAAAGTCCTTCATCCGACTGTCTCGGATGAGGAAAGGAAAGCTTTTCAGTGGGAAGCGCAGTGCCTGCTAGGGTTGAGGCACCCTCACATTGTACGGGTTTTCGATTATGCGGTGCAAGACAATATTCCATTTCTGGTGATGGAGTACGCTCCCCACGGAACCATAAGAACGCGCCATCCCAAAGGCTCCCGTGTACCAGTGGCTGCGATTACCTACTATGTAAAGCAAGTGGCCGACGCTTTGCAGTACCTTCACCAGCAGAAACTGATACATCGGGACGTTAAACCGGAGAATATGTTACTTGCAGCTAATCAAGACATCTTGCTCAGCGACTTTGGCATTGTGGCAATGAGCCAGACTGCAACCTTTCGGGCAGGGCAGAGTCAAGTTGGCACACCTAGTTACATGGCACCAGAACAGCTCGAAGGTAAGCCACAAGCAGCGAGCGATCAGTATGCATTAGGCGTTGTAGTGTACGAGTGGCTATGTGGGGAGCGCCCCTTTTCTGGATCGACTTGGAGCATCATAGAACAGCATGTACAAGCTCCTCCACCTGCTTTGCGTACGCACCTTCCAACGATCTCCCCTCTTGTAGAGAGCGTCGTGCTCACAGCCCTTGCTAAAGACCCAGCACAGCGCTTTGTTAGTGTCCAAGCCTTTGCTACTGCTCTAGAACAAGCACACCAGGAGGAACGTCGGTCACATTTTGCCCCTCCCTCTCAGCAATTCTCTTCACCCATGCCATCTCAGCCAGCGCTGCCTTTTGCTCCACCTAGTGTAGTCTTGGTATCGAAGCCGTCTCCTTTTTTCGCCCAGACGGCTCCACTGGCAGAGTTCTCGCAGTTGGCAGGAGCAATGGAGTCACCACGACAAACTGAGGAAATGCCTCCACCAGATCTGACAACTCAGCCACAAGAGCCAACTATCACCCCAAAGCCAATCCGGCGCAGGGTATCTCGACGCGCAGTGGCTTTGGGACTCGCTCTGACGGGATTCGGTCTGGTGGCGGGACTCAGCCTAGTTGAGAAAGGAGGAATTGCTGAGCATTTGATCTCACAGTCAGCATCTTCTGTTCGTGCTGGTACCCTCTCCACAAAACCCTCCCTTCCATCGAATACTAACATCCCACGTATGGGAACCACTATCTCTTCGTATGTCGGGCATAATGGTGGTGTACCTGCCCTAGCATGGTCACCCGATGGCAAATATATTGTATCGGCAGGTATGCATGATGGCACTGTACAAATTTCAGATGCTTTAACTGGCGCACACGTCTACACCTATTCTGGACATTCTGGCTCTGTGCTTACAGTAGCATGGTCACCCAATGGTAAATGGATCGCCTCTGGGGGCAATGACCAGACTGCACAGGTATGGCAATGGCAAGGGAGACAGCGTCTCTCCACTCATGAGCATACTGGGCCTGTGTTTACGCTAGCATGGTCACCTGACAGTCAGTGGATTGCATCAGCGGCGGGAAGTGATCATGGCGTGCA
>JAFATZ010000154.1 GCA_019243675.1 Ktedonobacteraceae bacterium
ATGAGCTGCCGAGTATTGAAACAGTCACAGTATAGATATCGCGAGCACCCATTATTACTACCAGATCACCTGAACGCAGTATTTTGCTTAACGCATCTGTTGTTGCTTGAACGTCTGCTCCGTATAGCACCTGTGCCCCCCCTTGTCTAAAATGAGGCTGCTGTGCCATTGCCGCTACCACATCCCGGGCATGGACGAGACCCGTATCGCGTTCACGCGCTGGAAAGATATCTGAAATGATTGCCACATCAGCAGCATCGAACGCAGATAAAAACTGGGTAAAGAACGTCTTGGTGCGACTATACATGTGCGGCTGGTAGAGCGCTATCAGCCGCCGCTGGGGGTAGCGTCTGCGCGCCGCTTGCAATGTTGCTGCAATCGCGGTCGGATGATGCGCATAGTCGTCTATGATGATGACATCAAGCACTCGCTCATCAATATGTAACGCGCCTTGGTGGCGTATCTCAAAACGCCGCCTGATACCGCTAAACTGCTCTAATGTGCGCACTATCGTCTCTACACTCGCGCCAACTGTATACGCAGTAGCGAGAGCTACTAGGGCATTCTGAATGTTATGCATACCCGGCAACTGTAACCGGATGGCGTGCTCTACGAGGGGCTGCCCATTCACACGAACACGGAAGCTTGTTTCGCCATCAAGCTGTACATCGTACGCCTCAAAAGTAGCATTATCCGTGTTAGTTGCTCTGCTTATCGTATCGTTGAAGAGTGCGTTTTCAACTCGATAGAAGATAATACGCCCCCGCCAATCGTGCAGACGACGGAGCAGGTGCAGGCACCCAGGGCTATCAGCGTTTAGCACTAACGTCGGTGGCAGTGGCCAATCGTGCTGCATATCCATGCCGCGTATAAAGTGCTCGAAAGCATCCAGAAGCGCAGCATAGTCGGCAAAAAATTCTGGATGTTCAAATTCTATAGAGGTCACAACTGCTAGCCGAGGAGAATAATGCCAAAAATTGTGATTGAACTCGTCGGCTTCGTTCACAAAATACTGGCTGCGGCCCAGTCGATAGTTGGCCCCGAAACGCGGCACAACGGCACCGATTTCAACCGTTGGGTCCAGCCCAGCATCAATGAGCATAAGCGCGAGTAGTGCCGTCGTCGTTCCCTTACCATGCACGCCGCATACTGAGAGCACACATTTTCCTTGCATGAGCTGGCCAAGCAATTCCTGCCAAGTGACAACACGGATGCCACGCTCTTGCGCTGTGAGCAGTTCTGGATTGCGCGGGTTGAGCGCTGCAACTGCCGGACTGAGCACGAGAGTATCAACACTTTCCAGATGTGATGCGTCGTGGCCTATGCACACAGGGATGCCAGCTTGCTGCATAGCATACGTAGTCGCCGACTGCTGCTGATCACAACCAGTCACGATGTCACCAGCCAGTAACGCCATCTGCGCGACTGCAGAAATACCTTGCCCGCCTATACCCATGAAATGCAAGTGCGACGTTTTCAAATGTATACACCCTCAGAATTCGTTGTCCTAATTACGGTTTTTTTTGCCAGTTGCACAATATTCTCTACAATATCTCCCGTTGCTTGTGGCTTAGCGAGACGACTGACTGATTCTGTCATTTGCTGTAAAGAGTCTGAAGATGAAATTATAGATTTTACACGATTTACCAGTACTTCGGGCTTCATATGAGCGTTTAAAATGACTTCTGCGGCCTGCTCGCGCTCGAACATAGCAGCGTTGACCTCTTGAGGTGAACTGCCTAGGGATGGTGGCAGAGGGACCAGAATACTCGGTTTACCTAGCACAGCTAGTTCGCTCAAGGTTGAAGCCCCTGAGCGGCACACCACAAGGGTTGCTGCCTGCAACGCTAGTGGCATTTCAGCATCCATATATGGGACTAATCGGTAGCGCCGTTTTGTTCCCTCGTCTGTCGCTGTGAGCATATGCTCAGCGTGTTCTCTTGTCTCGTCGAACAATTTGCTACCGCTAATCTGCAACACCTGACAAAAAGTGAGCAACTGTGGTAGCGCCTGACAGGTGACTTGATTGAGGTGTCTAGCCCCTTGGCTACCACCTGTGACTAACAACAACGGCAAAGTTGCGTCAAAGTCAAGCTGGACGCGTGCCTGCTGCGGCGCTGTCTCCTGCACGGCCAGAATAACTTGGCGCAGGGGATTGCCCAGTTGTATCGTCTTTCCCATGGGGAAATAGCGCAGCGAGTCTGCAAAGGCCACGGAGATACGCGTTGCTAGTGGCGCGAGCAGTCTATTCGACAGATTGGGCGGCACGTCCTGCTGATGCATCAGCAAGGGCACGCTATTGAAATATGCTGCCAGTCCAGCGGGAACCGCCACATAGCCACCACTGGTAAAGGCGACATCGGGATGGAATGTGCGTACAATACCTATCGCCTGGGCAATGCCTAAGGGGACACGTGCGATCCCACTGAGCGTCTTCCAGGAGACGAAGCGTTGCAGCTTACCAGCCTTGATCACTTCTAGGCGCAGCCCAGCGGCTGGTACTACCTGCGTCTCCAGGCCATCGTCACTACCGAGATAGAGAATGTCGGCCTGATATTCTTTTTGCAATTGCGTGGCTACTGCTAGGGCTGGGTAAATATGGCCCCCCGTGCCTCCGCCTGAGATGAGAACTCGCATAGATATCCTACTGAGCCTTTATAGTGCGGCTCTCTTTTTTATGTTTATAGTCATGTTTTGCTTGGAGAGTATGGGAACCTCTGGCTGCTGAATATAACGAGAAATGTTGAGTAGTACGCCAACAGCAGCTAGAGAGATAACCAGTGAAGAGCCTCCAAAGCTAATAAACGGTAGCGGAACTCCTGTATAAGGAATAGAGCCTGTTGTCGCAGCAATGTTAATCATCGCCTGTAAAACCAACCATGTTGTAATGCCTGTTGCGAGCAGTGCTCCATAGATATCAGGCGCACGTCTGGCCAGCCGAAAACCGCGAAAGGCAAGAAGAAGAAACAGGACGATAATGACAACGCAGCCAATAAAACCAAGTTCCTCACCAATAATGGCGAAGATTGAGTCGATATGTGGCAGTGGCAGGTAGCCTGTCTTTTGGCGGCTAGCACCGAGTCCTAGCCCAAACAAACCGCCTGAGCCTAGAGCCAAGAGTGATTGATAGAGCTGCAGGTTGATACCTGTGATATCCTTGAACGGGTTCAGGAAACCTATTAGGCGCAGATAGCGGTAGCCCCTGAATGCTTGGGCCAGAAAAACTAGGCCGCCACCCCCTAGAGCGAGCAGTAACTGGGCAATGTTGGCTCCGGCTGTAAAGAACATTGCTAGTGCCAATACTGCAATAATGATAGCTGTGCCCATATCATTCTCGAGTAAGACGAGGCCCAGAATAAGCCCGACCAGGATAATAAAAGGGGCTAGACCATAGAGAAAAGTAGCAACCTGATTACCCTTGCGTGCCAGCCAATCGGCTATGTACAGTGCTAGCACTAGCTTGATTAATTCGCTAGGCTGGAATGAGAAAACCGAACCGAAGCTGAGCCAGCGCGACGCACCATAGGCACTCGTCCCGAAGCGCAAGACAAGCACTAGTAGCGGCAATGCAATCGCCATGCCGATCAACGAGAGACGGCACCATACCCTGTAGTCGATGCGCATCGTCACCAGCATAACCACGACCCCTATCAGCGCCGAGAGCAGTTGACGTACAAAGAAGTATGAGGCATCGCCGTAGTAGCGTGCCGACAAGAACGAGCTTGCACTATAGAGCATCACGAGACCGATACAGAGCAGCGCCAGCACAAGTATCAACAACCAGGAGTCAATTTTGCCCGCGACACGGGATAGATGCATCTCTAGCTCAGCGAGTTTCTTCTGCTCTTCCTCACTCATAACTTGCACGGGAGTATGAGCAGGCTGCCCCTGTGGTGCGCGTCGCAAGCGCCAATTTGCAGTGAGACCCGTTCGTTTTTGGCTGGCCACAGATGTCACAAGCAACGTTGAAGCAGGTTGCTGCTCCATAGAACGCTTCACCTGATGTGTACTACGCTGCTGTTCAACGGCTTTCAAAGCAGGAGAGCGCATGCTGGGCGGGAATTGCTCCCTACGCATTTCCCCTCGTGCCCTGCCCGTTTCTGCTTTTCCGTTGTCTTGTTTAAGCCTGTCGCGTAACATAAAGGTCGCTTTCAGTTTGTGCTTTCAAGTGAAGATGGTAAATCGGGTGGTACATTGTAATATAGCATCAGTTGTTGTGCGATAGACCTCCACAGAGGACCTGCTGCTGTACTACCATAAATGGTCGTCTGGGGTCGATCTATCTTGACCAGAATGACAAAGCGCGGATTTGACGCCGGAACAAAGCCAGCCATCGAAGCCTCAGTCTGGTCTATTGGCAGACCCTGCGTTGTTGCCGTTCCTGTCTTGACCGCGACACTGTAGCCAGGGAACGTAGCTTGCTTGTTATAGTTGGCAGCACTTACCAGCATGTCTGTGAGTAAGCGTGCGGTCTCGGCACTAATCACACGTTGCTTCACCTGTGGTTGCGTTGTCATGACACGCCCATTGTCATTGACAACTGCAACTATGTAAGGACGCATCATGACGCCACCGTTAGCTATTGTCTGGTATGCCAATGCCATTTGCAGCGGGGTCGCCAGGATACTCTGACCAAAGGCTTGCCGGGCTAAGTCGCTTGGTGTCCAGCCACTTGATGTATTGCTGCGGTACGAGCCAGTCGCTTCTGGTCCAGCGATCTGACTGATCTGAGCAAAGCCGAAGCGCTCCAGGTATGGGTAGTAACGCTGTGGTCCCAGGATATTGTAAGCCACATAAGCCGCTCCCACGTTGGCCGAGTGTTCAAGTACTTGAGTCATCGTCTCTGTACCGTAAGCTTCACGGGACCAGTTCGTCACTGTCGGAGTACCATCATGAAAATTGATGTATCCTGGGTCATTGAGTGTCGTATTGGGCGTAATCAATCCTTGATCAAGTGCGGCAGCCATCGTCACAGCCTTCATAGTTGAACCAGGCTCATAGGCACAGTACAGTGCAGGGTTGAAGTACACGCTCTCATCACCAAGACATCCCATTTGATCACTGTATGCCCAGTAGCGATTAGGATCAAAACTGGGTACGCCAGCCATTGCCACGATCGCGCCGCTGTGTGCATCCATGACAATCACCGTTCCGCTAGAGGCTTGCACGCGTTTCACCATATCAGCTAGGGCCTCTTGCACCATATACTGAACATTGCTGTCAACAGTCAAAGTCAAATTTGCGCCATTCAGTGCAGGTTGACCTGAACTGACGCCTACCGTCAAAGGGTTACCATTCAGGTCGGTCTCAGCCGTGAAGTTGCCAGGTTTCCCCGCTAGCAACGCATCATATTGACCTTCTATGCCATAGAGACCCTTTCCATCGAATGTAACGTAGCCCAACACCTGCGCGGCTAGATCACCACCAGGATAGATACGTACCGGATGAGGCTCCAGAAAAACGTCTTGCACGTGTAGTTGGTGCAATTGCTGGCTTTGCTGCGGGCTAATCGGCCCTGCAATGCGATACGTCTGTAGATTAGTATTAAATATTCTATACAGCTTATCCTCTGATACCTCTGGTAACACTTCATGCAGCATGTGAATCAATAAAGCGAGTTCGCTCTCTCTATTCTCAGAATACTGGTGATCAGTCGCGAATTGAACTGGCTCAACATAAACGTCATCACGTACAACATTGGTTGCCAACAGATGACCGTGTGCGTCGTAGATAACCCCACGAGGTGCATTCAACACTTGGTTTTGCAAATGTTCTTCGCTGGCGTAGCGGGCAAGCTGCTGGCCACGAAGAATCTGCCAGTAGTAGAGTCTTGCCAGCAAGGTCACCATACCGCAGCAAACAAGCAAGAAGATGATCATTTGCCGCTTGCGTGCGCGTCGCAAATCTGTGCTCATCTATTGCCTGCTTTCCAAAGGTACTAAAATAACGAGTTACTATGGTTGGACGTTCTCATCTGGCTGTGCTATACGGTGCAGATGTGGGACAACCAACATCTGCACCGTATTAGCATCTGCGGGTACTAGGCCCTGCTGTTTCGCTTGATTGGCAATATATTCAGGTGATTGCTCGGTGGCGATGCTGTTTTGGAGGTCTTGATTTTGCCGCTGTAACTGCATCTGCTGAGCATGCATCTGCTGAATTTTTTGGTTGCTTGCCACAGCCTGACCAACCTGACTGACGTACAAGATAGCCATTAGAGCTATCAGGAGTACGCTTATGCTGCATAGAGCCACAGGACCGAGAGAGAAGAAAAATAAATGTAATTGTCGACGCCGCTTAGTGGCTCGAATAGGCCGTGACTCAGCCTTTTGTAGCGTAATGTTGCGATCCTTCAAGCTAGACATACGCTGCATTCCTTCAACGATGCAAGAGACGAATCCTTGCATATACGTGCGATGGTATGTAACCACAACACGCTTCTACATGACGCACTACGAACTAACAAGCACTTCGGCGGCCCGCAGCTTAGCACTACGAGCACGAGGGTTGCTTGCAATCTCCTGTATGCTCGGTTTCAGTGGCCTAGGGGTTAATAGACGCAATCTGGCTTTGTGACCGCAGATGCACATAGGCAAATGCGGAGGGCACACACAATCTTTGCTCTCACGCCGCATAAACTCTTTGACAATCCTATCCTCTAATGAATGGAACGAGATAACCACCATTCTGTTTCCTTGTTCAGCAGAACGGCTCAGTACTTCAAGCATT
>JAFATZ010000200.1 GCA_019243675.1 Ktedonobacteraceae bacterium
CAGCCGCTGCCGTAATGATCCAGCGTGCCTTGCGGTCACGCACATAACGGGCAACGGCAACGACCATGAGCAGGGTGAAGCACGCCATATAGATATCCTCGCGTGCAAAGCGCGAGAAGTAGACCATGCTGGGTGAGATGGCGAGCAACAAACAGGCAAGCCAGGCTCCAACTTTGCCAAGATAGTCGCGCAGGAAGAACGGAAGGGCTACGATCACTGTTCCGAGCATAGCCGCAACGATACGCGCGGTGAAGGTATTTACCCCTTGGTCGTAAACACCCAACCACTGACTGATCTGGTAGACGAGCGCGATGGCATGGAACTGAAACGGCCCGTGGAGCACAGGATCGTAGTGGTAACACGACGCCCCTGGATTAAAACAGCCGACCCAGTTCTCTAAATTGCGCATGAGCTGCAGTGAGAAGTACGCATGCATACTTTCATCATGGTGCAAAGGTTTATCGCCGAGTCCCCAGAAACGCAGTACTGCCCCTAGTAGAACTACAATCCCGAAGGGCAGCCAATTCAGCACTTGTTCTCGTGTTGGGCGTGAGAAACTAAGTCGCCGTGGCTCCTCCGTCACCTCGTCCTCATACGCCACAAAGTCAATGGAGGAAGGCTCTCTCTCCTCTACTTCTTCCCTAGCTATCTCAACACTATTTGTTCTTTCCTCAGCAGATGTTGAACTTATATCTTCATGCGTTTCATAACCCTTCAAAGAATGCCTCCTTGCTTAGAGCTCACCCAACCGAGTAAATAGTTACACCATCAGCATTATAAACAATATGCATAAAGGTGCTAAAGCGATGCAAGTTCACTGCAGGATACGTTTGATACTCCAGGGGCCCAACATAGAGATACTGAGCCTTGTAATGTGCCATCACCGCTAAAACCACTGAGGGGTTAGCATTGGTGTAAATCGTATCGATATCATTTTTGCGCCGTCCGAACTCATCGGCATTCGTACCGATAGTGAGCCAGTTGACGCGCCATTGATATTCATGGCCCAGCCAGTTCATCGGTGAAGGCAAGCCGGTGAATACGGCGATACGACCATAATCGCTATAGTCAGGTCCATTTGCCTCTACGATAACGGGATCACCACTCACGTGAGCGTTTAGCCAGCGAATAGCCTGATAGTCTCCAACGCTGTTGGGTGTGGCCTGCAGATAGGTCATACCATCAAGACTGTTCGTACGCTGCCACTCATAACGATGTGTCTGCACGTTCAAACGCTCGTAACGTGTATAAGGCGCTGCAAGTGGATACACCATGCCTGCTAGTAGCAATATAAGCAAACCAGCACCCCACGCACCTTCTACACCTCGTTGCAGCAGGCGTTGCCTCCAAGTCGCTGTTCTTAGAGGCTGGAAGCTTTCTACAATGAAGTAGAGACCCGCACCCGAGGCAATAGAGAGCAGCGCCCACGCCTGAAAGTAGAACTTGAAGATGGTATTCATGCGCGGATAGTTGTCCGCAAATACATCTTTCAGGAAGAATACTTCACAGCCTGCTACAAGCGCAAAGGCGACAGCACCCAACAGAAGCGTAAACGCGTGTGAGCGATCCCCCATAGTATAAAATAGCACAGCCACAGCTAGTAGTGCAATGCCGGAAGCCACAAGCAGTGTTGCGCTATTGGGTACAAACAGCAGTACGGCCAGCCACACGAGCGCGAAGAACAGCATACTTAACAGCACTATCCGTGTAGACCATTGAGTAGAATGTGTATTGGCCTCTTTCTTTGCTAGTGCAAATAAAGGGCGTTTCGCTACACTGGCCAGCAACAACGAGATAAAAACGAAGGCAAACAGTCCATAGATGAGTATTTCATTAGCTAGTGGCGAACGATCAGCGGCTCCCACTATACCCAATCCTTGTGAAGGTGAGACAAAATTGAGGTAGAAAGGTATATACAGCAGAAACGATAGAGCTACTAAAGCTGCCCCTGGCAGCAAAATATCCACAGCCAACGCCACAGAGAAGCGCGAGCCGTATGCCAGCCACTGTTGCAAACCAATGCATACCACCGCGATGCCCACGTACGTTGGGAAATCCCAACCGTTCATGGTAAAGAGACTGCCAAGCACCAGCGCCGTAGTTCCCAGCGTCAGAACAAGCTGCCAACCGTGTCCATAGACAAGGAACCCCTTCCCCTCCGGCTCTAAGAACAGATTGAATGCCAGTCCTATAGCAAGAATGGTAAAAGCCAGGGCCAGCACATGAGCATGAAAACACGAGAGTAGGAAGCTGAACGCCGGAAACTCATTGATTGTTCTATCGATCACGCGTGAAGGGGCAAACCAGTCGTACTGCGCTATATCGCCATGCACTTTCCACCACTGCTGAGTTGCGGCCAAATTACCCAGTACGAGCGCCATCACAAAGGTAAGCAGACCATACGGTACAGCAGGCAACAACGACGGGTGAACCTTGTCGGGTCTCTCAACAGTAGCCTGTGTCCTCACGCAGGAACGCAGGTAGCGTGCCCAGGCAAGTATGTTGCACGTCACCCCGAAAAGATTCACAGCAGTCAAGCCAAAGAACAAGCATATCCCCGTGTTAAAAGCGATAGAGGGAGATTGCCCTAACAGCTTGGCTAGCGTCGCTATCGTGAAATGTGCATAGTAATAATAGTTAATCGCATAGCCGGAGAACCACATATCATTAGGGGGAAAGTGCTGGCTGCGCATAATTGCCGCAAGAAAGCCCTCATCCATGAACATCTCGAAGGAGCGAATATCCGGCAGGTATGAACGCAGGTACCCAAGCAAAAAGACCATACCTAGAAATACAGCCTCTGTAATCACAATATACGGCGCATTGACGCGCATAACCTTTACAATACTGCGCCAGGTACGCGTGAATCCGACAAGGTTGAGCGCAAGCACCAGCAAAGCCACGCTCAGGATGAATAAGCGACTGAACACCAAGGAGTGTACATACATCAGGGGGAGCCACACACAAAAGGCAAGTACAGCCACACCAACGGCTTTGCTGAGAGCATACCCTCTATCTGCTAAATTATGAAATACTGTTACAGTGAGCGGTAAACACAGTAAGCTCAGTACTTCGACCAGCGCCCACATCTGCAATAATTCAAACATAGACTCTCTCTGAGGAAATAAACATCATTGACAAGCACGTTCAGAATACAACATTTTTACAAGCATGTGGTTCTTCATATTACTACAAACGTATTGCTAGTTCTTCTAGTTCCTTTTTGTGGTACTTGTGGAGAAAAAATCTTCTTGGTGACACAATGAACTTGCCTATTGCTGCTGGACTATGGTTGATATAATCCTTGCAACCCATTGATCGCTGCAGGCGGTAACTCTACTCCCTGTAGCAACTTGCGCAACACCTGCTCCGAGGTGTAAGGATAGGGATCGTCGCGCACGAAGATGCGTACCGTGGGGTGATCAAAGACGGAATAGCTCTCGTCAGCGCTGCTATCGTCCAAGGTGATACCAAAGAGATGAGGATGGTTCTCAAAGCGTGCCACCAAGTGAAAGCCGAGTTGCCCACTGAAGAGCAACTGATAGTAGTGTATCGTCAAGGGATAGCGCAATGGCAAGCGGGGAATAGACTTATCAAGGCGATTTGACGCCATCGTAATGGCATTCAGCTTGGGCAGAAGAGTGGCAAGTTGACGTGCCTTGTTAATGGTATCGTCTCCATAAAGATCCAAGCCTGTTGTAGGTTGCCCATTAGCATCAAAATAGGTTGCTTGCATAAATTCACTAGGGTCATGATCATCAACCGCCACAGGAAGTGGATCGTCCCATTGCTCGTAGGTCAACACGCTTCCACGGGCAAGATGACTGTACATCCAGCGCGATGCTTGAACACGCGTATTCGGTGTGCTGTAGACATTCAGCAACGCTAAGCCCTGAAAGATCGTGCCAGCAAGCACAACTGCAATGATCCATAATGCAGGGTTTTTCACAAGTATCGTAGGGGTGACCCTTGCGGTCGTCCTGTTGGCACCACCCTGAGCCCGGGTGAAACTGCCCTCGGCCCAAGTGACGTTCTGCCCTCTCTTCCAGCAATAGCGTGCAAAAGCAACCAGCACGGAAGCTGCCATCAGCGTCAAAAAGGGATAGACTGGCAACATGTAGCGCATAAACTTGACATAGAAGCTGCCTGTTATCGCACCATACACGATGACCCAGCAGAGAGGCACCGCCCATAGGCTAGCTTCGCGCCGCCAAGCCCGCCAGAGTAACCACACAAAGCCGACACACGCAGTAAGAGCTAGGCACACTCCCAGTCCCCACAGCAGCATATTCTGCGCCTCATACACATATGGGATTGTGCCCGCAAATTGGCGCACATAGGGCAGGTCCAACATGCCGCGTGCCAAGCTCCCCTGGTCAGAAACCTGTTGCACGAAGTTGGGCAGATCCAGCAGTGCATACGGTTCAGCCACAAGAAACACAAAAATTGTTGTCGCTGAAGCAAGCACCAGAGAACTAAATGCTGAAAAGAAATCACGTCGATACCAGCGTAGGAGAGCAGCCACGAGTAGAGGCACGGCAAGCGGTGCTGCACTAAACTTTGTGGCAAGACCAAGTCCATAACCC
>JAFATZ010000258.1 GCA_019243675.1 Ktedonobacteraceae bacterium
GGGTTATGCGAAACGTGCGTGCCTGTAGCAGCCAATGTATCAATGTCAGCAGCGCTGAGCCAGACCATATGCACCAATACCGTCTTCGCACCCAGTAGGCCAACACTTTCGGCGAAAGAGACAGGCGAAAGGCCATACTTCTCAGCAAGAAAGATTTTATCGGCCTCAACCTCGGCCAGATGCATGGTGATACCCATATTGCGCTGACGGGCAAACTCGCTCATCTCGCGATAGAGCTGCGGTGTTACACCTCCGGGTGTACGTGGGCCAAACCAGACCTGAATACGGCCATCAACTGCTCCATTCCACTTGTCATGCATGGCAAGTACCCCGAACAGGCTCGTCTCACGACTCTCGATCATACCGGGATGCATAGCATGCGCCTGCGTAGCATAGGTGCCGATATCCATCACAATACCCGCGAGGCACGCGCGAATACCACTTTCCTGCACAGCTTTAGCAATGCCATCAAAGCCATAGCGATGAGCTAGCATCGACTCTAAAAACGTCGTCGTGCCCGACTTGAGCATCTCGGCAATACAGAGACGCGCACTGACATAGGCATCGTCCTCGCTGTAATTGCCCTGCAATACCCACACACGGTCACACAACCACTCGATAAGCGCCATATCGTCGGCACAACCACGAAGTAGCGCCTGCGCCAAGTGAACATGTGTGTCAATAAGGCCCGGAATAATCAGCTTCCCTTGCACATCAATCACCTCGTCGCCTTGATAGCGCTCCAGCAAGGCAGGAGTTTTACCAATAGCAACGATGCGATTATGCTGAATGGCAATTGCACCGTCACTGAGAATATCGCGTGTCGGGTTCATCGTAACGATGGTTGCATGAGTGAAAAGCATGGCATTTCTCCCTAGCTATAGCTACCCTTTCCTAGATTTCCTCGTGAGAAATATGTTGATTGGTGACTTCTCACATAGTAGACCTAAGTACTGTGCAGGATTCCACCTCTTCTGATTGTATTATACTGTGCTTGCCAACAGCGTTGCCTGAGATGGCAAACCAAGCAGAATCGTCTCCCGGAAGGGGATACACATGTTTGCATTTGGCCTTGAGCACGAAGTAGCTTTTCTCGACCGTAGAGGACAGTTTGTCGACTTTGCCTCTACCTCGTTCGCTGAACTCAATGCACTCATCACTGATCTTCCATATTACGACTGTGATGATCGACACTTGCACTTTGATGAGCTAGGGATCAAACGAAAGCGCTGGTATATTGAAGGCTTTGAGCGCTTCAGCGAGTCAGGTGCATTCGTCTCTTGTCACGCAAAGGGAATCGAGATTCGTACTACCATCCATCCCACCATTTGGGGAGCGGTGCAAGAGCTGACAGAAAGCTTTCTCCTGCTCTCTCGAAGGGCTAGACACGCTGGTTTTGTCCCGGTCGTGGTTAGCTTTCACCCATATCGAACAGCTTTTGTTGCCGAGCCACCGCTCAATTACTATGAGCAACGGTATCGATCATCTTCCCCAGAAACACGTAGCGCAGGTACCGCTATGCTCACCTATGGTCCTGACCTGAACCTTTCGTATCAGGGACTCAGTACAGCAGCGCTGCTGGACCTTGGATGCAAACTTACTGCCTACAGCCCTTACATTATTCCCTTTAGTTTCAGTTCCCCGTTTTATGCAGGAACCTTATGGGATGGCCTGTCAGTGCGCACCTTTATACGTACTGGAGCGCGGGCAGCCGTGCGCGTTTTTCTCGATCAGGAAGTAGAGCCACTTGGTAGCGTTCCTTCGTTTACAAAAACAGCGCGCTTGCCCGCTGAAGCTGGTCGAATCGAGTTCAAAGCTTGTGATAGCTGTGCGAACTTTGCACTCTATGCGAGCCTGCTGGCGCTGCTTAAAGGGCTGGTGCTCGACCAGACACTCTCTGCAAGAACCAGTATTCCAGATACTGCTCTTCATCAACAATGTGCGTCTCTAGGCTTTGCATCCCAGGAGATTGCAGCAGGTACACAACAGGTCTTGCAGGCGGTAGCTCGTGCTCTGTACAACGACCCAGACGCCTCTTTATTGAACCCACTGTACCGCATGTTCCAGCAACGTATCACCCCAGCACATCAACTCATCTCTGCATTTCAGCACACTGGCTCTATCGAAAAAGCATTGCGCTCCCCCTATGAGACCTCCTTTGACTGAAAGTAGTCAAGAAATAACTCTTCCTCTCTCATTTCCCTCTGTTTCAGCTTCCAGAGGCATAAGGTGATCTATAATGAGCTTTCACGAGCATCGTATAAATCTTTATTGGACCATAGCCACTATCTATACCATCGAACTGTACGATTGCCTGAGCAGGGACTTTCGCCTCTTGCCCGAACTCACAGAAGGTAGATGCTTCGACCGAGATAATTGCTGGGTCTTTTTGGAACATCTCGAAGGCACACAGTTCAGCCCCTGTCGCC
>JAFATZ010000415.1 GCA_019243675.1 Ktedonobacteraceae bacterium
ACACCCGTACTCTCAATCCAAATTGAGCCACCCATAGTCTCTATCAAGCGACGGCAGATATATAAGCCTAACCCTGACCCTCGTACGACACTATTCATATCTCGCTCCAGACGCACGAAGCGTTGAAAAAGCTGGGCCTGTTGCTCTGGGGCAATGCCTTTGCCCTTGTCCGCGACGCTGATGACGACTTTGCTCGGACATTCTGCACACACGTGAGCAGAAAAAGCCAGGGGCGAGCCTACTGGCGAATATTTCAAGGCGTTCACGGTGATATTGAGCAAAACCTGATGCAGACGATCTCCATCAGCTCGCACTGCCAAGTGTGCTGGAACTTGTACCTGCACCTCTCGCTGCTCCTGAAGCAACTGTGGCTCAATCAGGGTCAATACTCGTTGAATCGTCTTGTCGACACTTACACACTCAAGATGAGGGGGATGGCTTGCTGCTTCTACCCCCAGGCGACCTGCATCCATCATAGTATTGAGCAGCATCACCAATTCCTCACAACTGTACTCTGCTTTGTGCAAAAAATCCTGGCGCTGCTTAAGCGAAAGACTCTCATCATACGCTGTTAGTAACTCAAGATAGCCTTGCAAGCAGGTAAGGGGCGTGCGCAGTTCATGTGAAGCCGTCGTCAAAAACTGATCTTTGAGCTGATCAAGCTTTTGCAATTCCTGATAGGTCGTCAGGAGCAGTTCTAGGTCTTGCCGCCGCTTTTCTCGGTCGTGCAGAAGCAGTTCATTCTCATACGTCGCCAACAAGTAGCGAGCTGCCACAAAGAGCGCAACCAGCGTCGTGAGCACGACTAGGAAGAGCACCCGTCCTTCATCGTGTTGCACAGCACTCGCCAGTGTGAGCAGCGACACAAGAGTGAGAGGTAGGTAGAGCAGCACACTTTGCAGCAGAACGAAGCGGCGGGGAGAGGTGTCATGGGGAACATCTTCGTTCCCCATAACTGTTGAACCGGGATGGACCTGCTCGTGATAGGCACCATCAGCGAGAGCAGCATACTGATAGCGTGAGGAAAGCCCGATCAGCAAGGCACTTGTGAGCCGGAAGGGAGAAAGGAAGACGAGGTCAGAGTGCGCGAGACCAAACAAGGTCGTATGGGCAGTAATCGTGTCAGCACCGATGGCGGCGATCAGACCCAGAGCGCACAGAAGCAGCGAGGAATGCAAAATGCGCCCAGCACACCGCTGAATGATCATCAGTGTCGCAAGAATGAGCAGTACATCCCAAAAAGGGTAGGAGAGGGTGGTGATCAGCGTGGCAGTACTCACGTGGGTAGCCTTCTGCGCCTGTATGGATGGTGCAATAAACAGCGACCAACTCACTGCCAGAAGGCAGAGTGTGGTGATAGCGGCGTCAAGTCCCATACGTACACAGGCCCGTTTGATTCTGGGGCCGATGAGCATAAGGAGCAAGCCCGCGAAGACGAGTGGATAAAAACAGGTGAAGCCGAGATCGGCATACGATGGGATAGGAAGGGATAGGCCATGCACATCAAACAGCATGACATATGCTCTTGCCACTCCTTGAGCCATCAGAGCCAGACCAATCAACAGCCACGCCAACTGGTAGTGCGTGGCCAAGCGCAAAGCACCACAACGTGCTCGATACGTTGTGCTCCAAGTCCAGCAAACCCCTATCAAAGCTGCTAGCACAGAGAGTATATCAAAGGATACCATAGCCACATGACCCGAAAGAAGGCTCATCCCCACTATGCTTGCAGTTACGAAAAATATTGCGCCTATCGTGGCAACTGTGTTCTGCCAACTGAACTTCTGAAGGTAGGTAGGTTCTAGTGATTCTGTGATAAAGATCTGCGCTTGCGCTTCAGATACTCTCGCCATAGCTTGCCCCTTGCGTAGCTATCCTCCTGAGAAAAATCTTCATCGGATACCTCTTAGTATAGCATACCTGACTACTCCATAGGTTGTCACCATGAAGAGTTTTGTTGTGATTGTGGTTTTGCGTCCAAGATCACAACAAAACTCTTGACTTTTTTTGTTCTCATCGTGTATATTCTTTGTGAGATGACTTCTTGACCATCTAACATTGTATAGTCACTTCGTTCGTTTCAGGGTAATCTAGCCAAGAGACCATCTTCTAAAAGTTCGTATTGTTGTCGTTTTTATAGTAGTGATGAACCGCATATGAATAGAGCAAGATCAGCTAGCAGAAAGAACACATCATGAGCACACAATCTCAGGATACTACGTTGACAACGCCGCAAGAGACGACAGAGCAGAGCGAGGTGTGGAAAAAACGCAGACGCCTGTTTGAGACCTCGCTCAACCCGTTTCCTGAATACCGCATCTTGCGCGAAAGCGACCCCGTCTCCTACGA
>JAFATZ010000121.1 GCA_019243675.1 Ktedonobacteraceae bacterium
GCCGCCCAACAGTGAGCGAATTCTGGCGGCAGCACGTAGTCCCACGACGAGAGCAAGTAGGTCACGAGGTGTGGCGATACGTTGGCGCACACGATTAACGAGACGCTCGATATCACCGACGTTCTTGAGCGCTTCGGCCAACTGGGCCTGCAACAATGGATTATGCAGTAATTCACTGATAATCTCCTGACGCTGTTGCAACAGCGCACTGTCAAGCAGGGGTTGACCAAGCCAGCGACGCAACAGCCGACCACCCATAGGGCTGCGTGTCTGGTCGAGCACCCACAGCAGCGATCCCTTCACAGAACCACTGCGCCCCGTCTCGAACAGTTCAAGATTACGGCGCGTATGTGCATCAAGCGTCATAAAGCCGCTTGTCGAGTATGTCTCAAGGGCTGTAAGCTGACATAGCAGTTCCTTTTGTGTCTCCTGCACGTAGGCCAGCGCAGCCCCAGCAGCACGAATAGCCAGGGGAAGATGAGCACAACCAAAACTCTCTAGAGAAACCACCTTGAATTGCGTAAGGAGACGGTGGCGTGCATCGTCCTCTGAAAAATAGCGAGCATCATAAGGAGTCACGTGTCCCGCTACACCCTGCAGCAGCTTAGTCAGCGGGGCGCTCTCGTCCTCATCGTCTTCGTCAAATTCAGGAATCTCAGCGTTAGCATTGCCATTGGCTCCCAACTTCGTGACCTGCTTCTCACTCATCACTGTAGCCAACCAGCGTCTCTTGCGGCTGCCCAGGCGACTAGAGTGTGCCTCGACAATGACCTCAGCCGGACTGACGCGTGCAATCTCCTGTTGCAGAGCAAGCTCCGGTTCAGGTGTGCTCAACTGCGTCACAGCAAATTCACCCGTCGTAATATCAACGTAAGCCACCCCAACGGCGGCGCGTCCGACTACCACTGCTGCAAGGAAGTTATTGCGTTTAGCAGTGAGCATGGCTGGATCGGTGACTGTGCCCGGTGTAACCACACGCAGCACTTCGCGCTCAACCAGTCCCTTAGAGAGGGTCGGATCGCTTACCTGTTCGCAAACTGCCACTCTGTAGCCCTTACTCACTAAGCGCGCAATATAGCCATCGATGGCATGATGGGGAATACCCGCCATCGGCGCTTTCTCGCCACGCCCGAAGTCGCGCCGCGTGAGCGCTATCTCCAATTCGCGGGCAACGATCTCTGCATCATCATCGAACATCTCGTAGAAGTCGCCCATGCGAAAAAAAAGAATGGCATCGGGATGCTGTTGTTTGATCTGTAGATATTGTGTGCGTACGGGACTGTGGGCAAGCTCTTCTTTGCTGTAGTCTTCAAATAACACGTGCTACCTCATGATATAGGAGCGCATAGCTGTGTTGGATAAGCTCATCTAGCTTATCTAACATTTCGTATAGTCTTTTGCAGATTGTCGTTTAGCTTATGTACAGTATAACACATTGTTGCCTGTCTCTGGAAAGAGCAGGCTGTACTCAGCTTCCCCCTTTGCCAGTGAATAGTCCGTAGAACAAAAGCAATGCTGCGCCTGTCATTACTAGCACAGTGATACTCAGCCCGACATTCGTCGCCCAGCTTAGTCTTTGTCCGCGCATCACCTTGCGAGAGTTCCCCACTAGTAGGAGGAAGATGACCAGGATGGGAGCGAGTAGTCCGTTGAGCACATTGGCCCAGAACAGCAGTTGGATGGGATCGATGCCTAGCACTGCCAGGGCTAGGCTCGCCACTAAGGCTGCACTGAGAATTAAGTAGAAGCCTTCATTCTGCCATGGCTTCTTGGAGAGGCCCACTGGCCAGCCGAACGTGCCTGCTATAGAGTACGAGGTACTGGCCAGCAGCACGGGGATAGCGACCAGCCCTGCTCCAATAAAACCTATAGCGAAGAGATACTTGGCAAAGGGACCCAAAAGGGGAGCGAGCGCTGAGGCAGCATCAACCACGGTCTTTATGCTTTTATGATGTGTAAAGAGGGTTGCTGCCGCTGTGAGCATAATACAGTAGGCGATGAGGTTGCCACCCACTGCGCCCAGTGCAACATCCAGGGCGGCAAAGCGAATCTGTTGCCGTTTGGTCTTGCCAGGCCTGCGTTGCTCTTTTTCTCCCTGCACCTGCCAATAGATGCTATAGGGCGAAATGGTGGCTCCCAACAGGGCAATGGCACTACTGATACTGTTAAAGGAGAAATCTACGTGTGGGATGAACGTATTCCAGAGCACCGCACCGCTATCGGGCCGCGAGAGCACTGCGGTCACTAGATAGACGAGAAAGACCGCGCTCATGCCAATGAAGATTTTTTTGATTGCTTCAAAGCTCTCATAGACAGTCAGAAACCATAAGAGCAGAGCAATCGGTGCGACAAACCAGACCCAGGTGAGTCCGGTGAGCAGTTCTAGGCCAGTACTTATAGCCACGAGGTCAGCAGCTATTAGTGCCACATTGGCTACCACCAGCACAAGCGAGGCTCCCATCGCTACTGGACGACTGTAATATGTCTGTAATACGTCAGCAAGCCCTTTCCCGCTGAGCCGCCCAATTTTCGCGCAGCTAAATTGCACTGCCTGATAAAGGGGTGTAGCGAGCAGCATGAGCCAGAGGTGAGCATAGCCCACCTGTGCTCCATCAATGGAGTAGGTTCCGACAGCCGATGCATCGTTGCCTGCCATGCCACTCAAGAAGCCTGGCCCGAGCACCTGCCACCAGGAGCGAGGCCGCTGCTGTCTAGCTTCTGCTGCTGCTGCAACTTGGGGATCGCGTCTTTGGCGTTCGTGTGCCCGCAGTCCTTCTGCTGTAGGTAATTGCTCTTCCACCTCTCCCAACACATCGCTGTCTGGTGTCAATGCTTCTCGTCCTTGTGCGGTCAAGTTCTCCACTTCTTCTTGACTGGTCTCTACTAAAATTTTTCCATTCTCTGTTGCAGTCTGCTGCACTTTGACCTGCTGAATGCGATCTCCTGGGATCTCCACTTCTTTGCGGAAGAGCACCCCTTTTTGCACCACCAGATGGTCCACCTGCCCCTGCTGATCTCGGACGACTTCCTTGACCGTGGGCTTGCTTATATCAGCTTCCCCTAGGTCACCATGGGTGACCTCAACCTCCATGCCAACTTGCACCTCCTGCTCGTTGGGCGGCTGATGCTGCTCTGTCATGCGCTTTTGCTCCTTCTGAATGGGGATCGTGAGATGCTTTCCTGCGGACAGTGCTGGCTAAGCTGATACTTGCCAACCTCCCTTTTTCACTGCTGCTTTCTATACGACTCAAGAGCAAAGAAAGTAGATTGTGCGACTACGTTGTGCCCCTAGCCAAAAGGCAATCTGTGTGATATACTATCGACATAACAGAGGAAACATTTTTTGAGAAAAGTGGGGGAAATACCCACTTTTCTGTTTGCTAGAGACTTTTTATTGCACTCGAAAAAATGAGGAATTCCACTGCGGGAGGATAAGGCTATGAGAAGCGAATTTCAAGCTGCTATTGCACAATTAATTGCCGAAAAGGGTTTACCCCGCGAAGTGGTAATGGAGACGGTAGCAAACGGCCTGCTAGCCGCGTACCGTAAAAGCTTCAGCGGCGGAGAGAATGTACGTATCGAAGTCGATAAGAATGGAGAGGTACATGTCTGGGCGTCAAAACGTGTTGTAGCTCAAGTGAGTGACTCCAACGAAGAAATCTCCTTGGCAGAAGCGCAGCGCCTTATCCCCAAGGCAGCGCTTGGGCAGTCTATTGACGTTGATTCGTCGTTCATTTTTGCGCGTATTCCAACACAGACTGCAAAACAAGTGATCCTACAGCGCATCCGTGAGGCAGAACATGAACACCTCTACGATCAAATAAAAAACTGGGTTGGCGAAATTCGCCTCGGTACACTTACACGTAAAGACCCCGTGCGTGGCTGGTTTCTTGACTTTGACTTGGTAGATAAGGCCGATAGGGTCGAAGGGATGATGTCTTCGACCGAAGAGGTGCCCACGGAGCGCTATCGCGTTGGGCAGCGCATCCGTGTCTACGTATACGATGTACGCCGCGTGCAGGGGCGTGTGTTGCAGATACTTGTCTCTCGCACCCATCGAGACCTCGTGCGCCGCTTGTTTGAGTCGGAGGTTCCAGAAATCTATGAGGGAACCGTTGAGATCAAAGCCATTGCACGCGAGCCGGGAAGCCGTTCCAAGGTGGCCGTGGTAACACGCCAGGAAGGGCTAGACCCGATAGGTTCGTGCGTAGGAGTACGTGGCTCACGCATCAATAATATTGTACACGAGCTAAACGAAGAAAAGATAGATATTATTCAGTGGAGTCCTGACCCTGCAACTTTTGTGGCTAACGCTCTTAGTCCCGTCAAACCGCTCAAAGTGGAACTCCGCGAAGTGGATCACACTGCACTCGTTACCGTGCTAGAGAGACACCTATCTCTCGCTATCGGCAAGGATGGACAGAATGCGCGCCTTGCTGCCAAACTGACAGGATGGCGTGTCGATGTTACTAAGCCGACAGAAGGGGAAATATACGAAGAGCGTGACGACTATGAGCCAGTCCCATCCTCGCGGCATGAGCGTGGTAGTCGTCATGATCGAGAAGCAGGACCGAAGCGTTCTAGCAATTCCCATCGTGGCGGCAATAAGTTCGCGTAGCTACAAGTGTAAGCTCTGACAGAGGAAATATACTATGGCCAAAACGGCAAGTAAACAACCAAAGAAGCAGAAACATATTCCTCTGCGTTCCTGTGTCTCCTGTCACGAGACAAAATCGAAACGTGAACTACTACGCATTGTACGCACAGTAGATGGACATGTGTTGATCGATGCGACGGGTAAGAAGTCGGGGCGTGGAGCCTATCTTTGCGCCAAACTCTCTTGTTGGGAGAACGCAATGAAGAGGAAGCGTCTCGAACAGGAATTTGACATTTCCATTTCAGAGGAAGATCGCGCGGAATTGAACGCTTATATTGCTACTCTGCCAAAGGACTGAACATCCATTCTCCCTTAGAGCTATTGCCAGGACTTTGAGAGTGAGCTATACTAGTGTTGCGTGGATATACACGAGAAAGTTTTTATCTTCTCCCTATCTATAGGGAGAGTAAGTCTTCATTCAATACTGGCATTCAATCATTTGGTTGGATGAGGGTTGAAAGAAAAATATTATGAGTCATTTGATCTCTACTCTTGACAGAGAAACAGCCCTTCGTTTAGTGGGCAGTTATAGCAAGCGAATGTTTGCGGAGCGAGCGCTATGATTATATAAGACCATAGCAAGAACGCCAGAAAAAGCAGACTGAAACATGCCTGGCACTGCGCCAACGAGGGTCTGTCACCTTACCATGTGATGGCAAGGTGACAGACCCTCTCTATGGCTGTGTAGAGAGATTTCCAACGCCATTTGTGGCGTATCAGTCGATAGAAGGGAGTCTTCTTCATGAAAGACGCAGCCGAATTCCCGGAAGGCACCGAGCAGACAAAAACTTCGAGGGCGAGAGCAAATACCCGCTCAAAGCAAGAGCACGCTCTAGCAGATAGCCAGGAACAAGGTACAACTACAGTAACCCGGCGGCGTACACCATCCGATGGTACAGCCGAACAAAGTCGCACTCTACCAGAGAACAGTTCCTCTGTATCTACCCCCAGGGTTCGTCCTGCGACTCAGCAGGCAAGAGCGACAACGCGGCGTTCAAGTGTCACGGGTCGTAGTGACGCAGCGGGAACACCTAGTCAACGTGGTGCGGCAAACACGCCACCAGCACAACCCAATGGTACACCAAGGAACTCTGCCTCAGCCGTAATCGGCCAACGTCAGGCGATACCTGCTCAGCGTACAGGTGGACAGAGAACCCAGACACCAGAATCACCAGCACAGCATCCAGAGGCAGCACCAACCCCACCGCAGCGACCATCTCAGCCAGGCCGTGCTACTGGGCCAACAACGCAACGCCAAGCAGCAAGATATAGTAGTCCAGCAACGGCGCGACCCACGCAGGGTCGGCCACAGCCCGGCTCTGCTCGCCAAAACGGTCGCACCGCAACGCCTGTGCAGCGCCCTCATGAGCGCAGGGTTGTCGCCTCTAGAGAGAAACAAACTGGTCCGGTGTCCATTCCAGCGCAGATCGTGGTAAAAGACCTGGCAGAGTTGCTACACACTACTGCCAATGAGATTATCCGTGGACTCATCAAACATAGCATCTTTGCTAACATCAATCAAGTGGTTGAGTACGAACAGGCTGCGCTCGTGGCAAAAGAGCTGGGCTTCGAGCCGACCCAGAGCGTCTCCACGGTAGCGTCGGCGGTCCAGGGAGAGCGTAAACTCTCTGCTAATGAAATGATGATGGCGACGCGTGACCAGGACAACATGGTGGTTATTCCGCCAGTCGTGACGATTATGGGCCACGTTGACCACGGGAAAACCTCGTTGCTGGATATGATTCGTAAAACGAAGGTGGCGGCGGGAGAGGCTGGCGGTATTACTCAGCATATTGGCGCTTATCAGGTCGAAGTGAACGGCAAGAAGATTACCTTCTTGGACACTCCCGGTCACGAGGCGTTTACAGCTATGCGTGCTCGTGGAGCTCAGGTAACTCATATCGTCATTATCGTCATTGCCGCCGACGACGGCGTGATGCCGCAGACTCGCGAGGCCATCTCTCATGCCCAGGCTGCTAAGGTACCGATTATCATCGCCTTGAACAAGATCGACAAGGACAATGCAAATCCTGATTATGTCAAGCAGCAGCTTGCTGAAATGGGCATCATTATCGAGGAGTACGGCGGAGACGTGGTCTTTGTGCCTGTCTCAGCGCGTAAGGGTATCGGTATTGATGAACTGCTTGAATATATCCTCCTTGTGGCAGAAGTACAGGATATCAAGGCCAATCCAAACGGCCTCGCCACTGGTGTGATTGTGGAGGCCAAACTCGAAAAGAGCGTAGGGCCAGTAGCTACCGTACTGGTCCAGCAAGGTACGTTGAAGATGGGGGACAATATCCTTGTCGGTGCCGTGGCTGGTAAGGTGCGGGCTATGTTTAATGATCGTGGGAAACGCATCCAAAAAGCTCCACCAAGTACCCCTGTCAGCATTATGGGTTTGCCAGAAGTGCCACAGGCGGGAGACCGTCTGGAAGTTATCGCCGATGAGCGCACAGCCAAGCAGCGTGCGTTTGAGGAGGCAGAAAAGCGGCGCAATGAGAGCGCGTCTCTTGGTCAGGTGAGCCTTGACACGCTCTATGCGCAGATGCAAGAGGGCACAGTCAAAGAACTGAACGTGGTGCTCAAATGTGATGTGCAAGGTTCAGCGGAGGCTATCAAGAACGCACTCACCAAGTTGGGTGAAGAGAATCTCAAGGTTCGTCTCATTCACGAAGGTATCGGTAACATCAGCGAAACTGATGTCCACCTGGCAGCGGCCTCTGGTGCCATTGTTATCGGTTTCAATGTCAAAGCCGATGCTGTGGCACAGCGTGAGGCGCAGAAGGAGCACGTTGATATCCGCTTCTACAATGTCATTTATAAGCTTACCGATGACATTCAAGCCGCGCTCTCTGGCTTGCTAGAGCCAACCTATCGCGAAGTGGTCGGTGGTCACGCAGAGGTAGTGCAGATGTTCAAGGCAGGCAAAAATATTATCATTGCGGGTTGCCGTGTGACTGACGGCAAGATGACACGCTCTTCCCAGATACGCCTCATGCGTAAGAACGAGAAGGTATACGAAGGCAAAATTGCCTCTTTACGGCGAGGCAAAGACGACGTGCGTGAGGTTGCCAGTGGGTACGAGTGTGGTATCATTCTCGAAGACTTCACCAACTTTGAAGTAGGGGACATCTTAGAGGCATTTTCACAGGAACGTGTCGTGCCCGGAGTATGAACATGGCTTCATGCACCGCGTTAGCGTATCGTAGGGGCGGAGGCAGAATCACCGCCCCTCAATTGAATTTGCTATGAGTTCTTCTTGGAGGAGGGGGCAATGGCAAACCCATATAGGCAGGAAAGATTAGGCGAACTGATTGCAACGGAATTGAGCGACCTTTTGCGCACTCGCGTGAAGGATCCACGCGTGGGCTTTGCTAGTATCACACGCGTGGAGGTAAGCGGCGACCTACGTCACGCCAAAATCCACGTCAGTGTGATGGGTAGTCCGCAGGAACGGGCGGAAACGATGAGAGGGCTAAAAAATGCTACTGGCTTTCTCCGTCATGAGCTTGCCACGCGCATCGTTTTACGCTATATGCCTGAAATCGTCTTTAAACTTGATACGTCCATAGAAGAAGGTACACGTATCCTCGAACTGATCAAGCAGGTCGAGCAGGAAGAACAGCGTAATGCGCACACGACAGAGGTAGACTAAGAGAGTGACAAGTACTCCACGTACGCAACACATCGACCCAACACTGGTACAACAGGCGATGGCACTGATTGAAGCAGCACAGCGTATCGCCTTAATTGCTCATGAAGGTCCAGATGGTGACTGTCTTGGTTCGGTGCTTGGTTTGGCGCATATGCTGGGCCAAGTGGGCAAAACATGCGTTCCCGCATGTGCCGATGCAGCACCAAGGGTCTTCTCCTTTCTGCCTGGAGTGGAGTTGCTGCAACAAACGCTTGGAGATGAGCATTTCGATCTCGTCATTGCCCTTGACGCGGGCGAATTGACACGATTCGGTCAGCTCTACCAACAACATCGTGAGTTTCTTACCTCCGTTGCTATCTTAAATATCGATCACCACATCAGCAGTCGGGGTTGTGGGCGAGTCAACATTATTGATCCGACTGCTGCTGCAACCGCAGAGCTGCTCGTGCTGTTGCAGCAGCAAGCGGGCCTACCATTGCATCAAGACGCCGCGCTCTGTCTTCTTACTGGGTTGGTTACTGACACTCTGTCATTTCAATTTACCAATACCACTGCGCGTACGATGGAAGCGGCAGCGGTGCTGTTGCGAGCTGGCGCTGTGCCGGAGAAGATTGCTAAGCCCATATATCGAACGCATCCTCTAGTCCGCATGCGCTTTCAAGCAGAAGTGATCAATACTGCCCAGACGGACTGCGATGGACGGCTGATCTGGTCCTATGCCACCGCTGAGACACTTGCAAAGGCGGGAGCTACAGCAGAGATGGACGATAATTTCTCTGGTATACTCCGTGATGTCGAGGGGGTGCAGATTGCGGTCTTCTTCAAAAACTACGGTGAGTCAGCGATTACAGACCTGAGCATGCGCTGCGCTGCACCGTATAATGCTGCTGAAATTTGTATGCGCCTAGGTGGTGGAGGACATGCTCGTGCTGCTGGTGCCAGTATTCACAAGCCGCTCGCAGAAGCGATGCCTATGGTCGTGGCAGAGTTGAAACAAGTAATAAAAGGTGAGTAGTAAGCATCGGCAAGCGGCGTGAGTGGGTAGCTATATGCTCATTGTAGGGACACTATGGACGGTATCTTCAACATAAACAAGCCGACAGGGATGACCTCGCATGATGTTGTGGCAAAGATACGCAAACTGCTCAAACAGAAGCGTGTCGGACATGCCGGTACACTCGATCCCGCAGCAAGTGGTGTATTGCCTATCTGTGTCGGTCAGGCAACGCGTGTTGCTGAGTATCTTAGCGAGAGTGGCAAGGCGTATGAGGCGCATATCGTCTTTGGTATCACTACTGATACCTACGACGCCGACGGGACGGTTGTGCATACAGCCGATACCACCCAACTTTCGCTCGAACAGATCGAAGTCGCCTTGCAACACTATCTCGGTTTCCAGATGCAGATGCCGCCGCTCTACTCTGCCATTAAACTACAAGGGCAACCTGCATACAAGCGTGTACGCGCAGGTGAGCAGGTTACTCTAGAGCCACGTCCTATCGAGATTTACCAGTTACGCCTTCTCTCCTGGCAGAATCCGCACCTGACGCTTGCCGTAGAGTGTAGCAAAGGCACCTATATCCGCTCACTAGCTCATGATCTAGGCACACATCTTGGCTGTGGCGCGCATCTAGCAACACTGACACGCACACGCAATGGTCCATTTCACCTCCATGACAGTGTCACGCTCGCACAACTCGCGCAAGGGCAGGCAGTACAGTACTTGGTACCATTTGACAGCGTCCTGCAAGACCATCCCGCCTTACGCTTGGATGCTGTGACGCTCGAACGCGTTTTGCACGGCAATGCATTTTGCTATGAGGCACTTGATACGCAGGCAGCACAATCGGATATTGCACGCGTCTACGATAGTGTCGGCCACTTCGTGGCTGTTGCGGTATGGGATGCACAACAACATATGTGGCAGCCTAAAAAGGTGTTTGCCCAACAGAATTGAGGAGCCACTGCACAGGGCATGATTGCTAGGTACTTCTACTTATGGTACTATAAATAGGATGGAATACACAACAAATTTATCAACCAACGAGCCTATCATTATTACAATTGGTAACTTTGACGGCGTTCATCGAGGACATCAATGTCTGCTGCGCGAATTACGGGCAACAGCCCAGGAACTGCATTGTAAGCCTGTGCTTGTTACCTTTGCGCCGCACACGGTCGCAGTCTTGCGGCCAGACATTCACCTCGAGTGCTTGACAACGCTAGAAGAGAAATTAGTCCTTGCCGCACAATACACAGGCATCGACAACTCCATTATTATCCACTTTACCCAAGCAATTGCAGCCATGAGTGCTCAAGAGTTTCTGGATAGCTTACGTACACATTTTGCCATAAGAGGGCTGGTGGTAGGCGCTAATTTCAGCCTTGGTCACAACCGCGTAGGCAACATTGCCTTTTTACAGCAGTACGGTGAAGAGCACCACATGCTCGTGCAGACTATTGCGGTGGCAGAGGACGAGCATATGCGTATCAGTAGCACGCGCATTCGCGCTTTGGTGAGCGAGGGGCGCATGAGCGAGGCCAATGAATTACTAGGCCACCCAATGACGATGCGGGGAACCATTACATATGGAGACCAACGCGGACGACAACTCGGTTTTCCTACCGCAAATGTACAACCAGAGCCAAATAAACTTTTGCCAGCCAACGGCGTATATGCTGTGCAGGCACATATTATAGAAGACATAGCAAGCAATTCAGACATGTGCTCTGTAGTGTATAAGGGAGTGGCCAATATTGGTATAAGACCTACGTTTAATGGCAAAGAGCGTGTTGTCGAGGTACACTTATTAGATGTCACTCTTGAACTCTACAACAAGCGCTTGTCTATAGAATTCATAGCACGCTTGCGTGCGGAGCAACGCTTTTCCAGTGTCGATGCTTTGAAAGCACAGATCGTCTACGACGTGCAGCAGGCTCGTCAGTTGTTGCAAGAAAAGATATAAAAATAGGAGGGTGAGCAATTGAAGGCTCGCCAAAATCCACTCACACAATTTGAGTCATTTGTTCAGCGCATGGTCGAAGGGCCGTTTTCTCGCCTCTTTCCTTCGCACTTGGAGCCGATGGAATTGGGGTACAAACTGCAACGAGTGATGGAAAATAATATATCGCTCCTGGGTGAGGGACGACGTTTGGCTCCAGACGCCTATGACATCTACGTAAGTATCAAAGACCACCAGCGATTAAAGCCGCTCGAATCGACACTTGTCCCTAACTGGCAGAAGCAGTTGATTGAGTTTGCTCGCCACCGACACTACACCCTCAGGACAGAGCCGACTCTGCGCCTTCATGCAGATAGTTCGCTTGCTATTGGTTCTGTTCGCATTGAAACCGGTAAGGTTGAACAAGGCAATATTATGGCAACTCAGGAACTGAGTGCTGAACAACTAGCGCAGTTGCGCTCACGTACACCGACGGAGCAGCAGTTGCCACATAGTACTACCAGTGGTTCTTTACCCAATCAGCCACCTACATTTCCTGATGCCTCTACTCAGGCAGCTAGACCGACAGGGCCGTCTCCATCTTCTCTTGCTCTGCCACAAGCGTGGCTGACTATTCGTCTGCCGCAAGCAGCGCCGCAAATGTATCATATTAGAAAGCCTGTTGTGAATATTGGACGACAACTCAGTAATGATATTATTGTAGAAGATAAGCGCGTTTCACGTTATCATGCTCAAATCAAATATCAATCCGATGGTCAATTCGTCATTTATGATCTTGGCAGTACCAACGGGATTACTATCAATAACACTCCTCAGATGCGTCAACACACTCTGCGTAGCGGTGATCACTTCACCATAGGCAGCTATGATTTTTACTTTGAGAGAAGGTGAGTAGGTAACTTATGCCATTAACGATAGATACGTTTTTGTTGATTCTGAGACTTTTATTTGTCGTACTACTCTACCTCTTCCTTATGCAGGTAGTGCTCGCTGTTACACGTGACCTACGTAGAGCATCGGCTGGCGACCAGACTGGAGTGGGCAAAACAGCTACTGCCCTTGGCTCCCTGATTGTTGTCGATAGCGGCCTGAGTACCACTATCTCGCCCGGTGAGACGTTTCGTCTTGAGCCACAGACAAGCATTGGTCGGGGACCTACAAACACTATTCAACTTGTTGATAGCTACATCTCTACTGAACACGCGCAACTCTGGTATCGGCATGGCAAGTGGTATGTGAAGGATGCAGGCAGCAAAAGTGGAACGTATGTAAATGAGCAGCCAGCACTTGCTGCTATTCCAGCCAAACCTGGCGATATTGTGCGTGTCGGTTATATTAAATTTAAGCTCACTCACTAGAGGGCTACGAGAGGATTTTATAAGATGGCAGGTCGGTTTCCGGGTGTGTTACAGCGGTACCGTTGGACAGAGCTAGGACTGTTCATCATTCCTTTTCTGCTTCTCCTGTTAGAAATGTCGCAGTTGCTCATTGCCAAAGCAGACCCACACTCCTCTCTCAGCAAGAGCAATTTGCCTACGCTTCAGGGACTTATCCCGGCACTTGGAGTTATAATTGTCTTACTCATTGTTAATATGATCTTTAGTATCTTTTTTCGCAAGGCTGACCAGATGCTACTGCCTCTTGTTGGCCTACTCAGTGGCTTCGGTGTGCTGATGGCGACGCGGCTTGGGCCTGACCTGACCAATCCTGATCCTGCGCTTGGTTCGCGTCAATTGCTTTGGTTTCTGCTTGGTGTCAGTGTGTGCGTCGTGACAGTCTTTCTCTTACGTAACGTCGAGTGGCTTGAGCGCTATAAATACACTTCTGCTGCATTCGGCATCCTTCTGGTAGGTGTCACACTCTTCAGGACTCTACAAGTACATAATCTTGACGCTCCTGGTCACGATCAGTTGAATATTGGACCATTTGGCTTCCAGCCTTCAGAATTGCTGAAAATCTGTATCGTTATCTTCTTTGCCGCCTATCTGAGTGAGAATCAAGATATTTTTGCTGCCGGGAATTTGCGTCTGGGTCCAGTACGCCTGCCACCACTGCGTCAACTAGGACCGCTCATACTTATGCTAGGATTGTCATTGTTGCTCTTCCTGTTTGTACGCGAGCTTGGGTTAGCATTGCTGATCTACGGCATTTTTCTGTGTATGATCTACCTTGGCAGTGGCAAATTGAGCTATGTAGTTGCCAGTTTGCTCATTTTCGTCATCCTTGGCTATATAGGCTATAAGTTATTTGGCTATGTTCGTGCGCGCTTTGTTGTTCTAGGCGTCGATATCCTCAATTGGAATGGTGCAAGCGAACAGCTTTATAACCAACCCGGTGGGGCCTATCAGATCGTGCAAGGCTTAATTGCTCTGTCTAGTGGGGGTATCCTGGGTGCTGGTTTAGGCTTAGGCCATCCGGCAGGACGTTTCTTTGTGCCAGTTGTGCAGTCTGACATGGTGTTCACAGCTCTAGGCGAAGAGTTTGGACTTGCCGGACTCTTTGCGATTATTGGTATCTACTTGCTTATTCTGTATCGCGGTTTTCGCATTGCTGTTGAGGCGACCACTCCCTTTACTCAATTACTAGCCGCTGGTCTCACTTCCATCTTCGCTCTGCAAACCCTTATTATTGCGGCTGGTGATATGAAATTTCTCCCTTTGACGGGTATTCCTCTTCCCTTCCTTAGCTATGGAGGCAGTTCCCTTCTCGCTAATTATATTATCATCGGTATACTACTGCGCATTTCATACGACACAGCGCTAGAACGAGAAGGTCGTGTCTGAAATAGTACGGAACACTACCGTACTATTTCAGTTCTGCTGTAGTAGTTGTGAAGCTAGCGTTTGGCCCAAATTTTAGAGGCAGAGCCTTTGTTGATAGAGACAGTATGGCCTTGCACTTGCACAGCAAAGTCCTCATCGCCATCGTCTTTTGGGCCTAAGACTGTCAATTGTGTGCCGGGTGTCAAGCCTTTTTCGTGAAGATAGCGAATGAGTGCCTCTTCGTCTTCGACGACCTCTGAGATACACAGGATTGTTACGACCTCACCTTGTCCTACGCTGGAGAGCCTAATGGCATTATTGTTTTTGAGGTAGTTGCGGGCATCTACTTCTCCAGGGATAGGGTTGCCATGTGGACACGTGGTCGGGAAGTTGAGGGCAGCGATTACGCGTGCCTCTACAGCCCCAGAGATGAAATGCTCCAAGCGACCGGCTTCTTCATGCACTTGGTGCCATTGCATACCCAGCATATCGGTCAGGAAACGCTCCGTGAGTCTGTGTCGACGCAAGACTGACTCTGCTGCACGTGCACCTGCCTCGGTGAGTGTTACCTGACGTTTATGGTCCATCTCTACATAGCCGCCCTTCACCAGGCGTTTGAGCATTTCTGTAACAGTGGGGGGGGAGACAGCAAACTTTTGCGCGAGACGAGCACCGATGACAACCTCGTGCTCCATGTTCATATTATAGATCGTCTCCAGATATTCCTCGACGGTCGCGCT